>JACPYM010000052.1 GCA_016196035.1 Acidobacteriota bacterium
CGCGGTGTCCAACTCACGCCGGAGTCAGTCGAGGTGTAAAGCTGGCCGCCATTGACCACCGCGACCAGTTTGTTCCCATCGGCTGAGGAGGCGACTGAATACCAGTTTCTGTTGCTTTCGCGCGGCGTCCAAGTCACGCCGGAGTCGGTCGAGGTGTAAATCTGGCCGGCAAAAAAACCACCTACCACCGCGACCAGTTTGCTCCCATCGGCTGAGGAGGCGACTGACCACCAGCTTCTGTTGCTCTCGCGCGGCGTCCAACTCACGCCAGAGTCGGTCGAGGTGTAAATCTTGAAGTTTACTTCCACCGCGACCAGTTTGTTCCCATCGGCTGAGGAGGCGACTGACTGCCAGAATATGCCGCCGCTATTGCGCGGCGTCCAACTCACGCCGGAGTCGGTCGAGGTGTAGATCTTGTCGCCCTGTTCCACCGCGACCAATTTGCTGCCATCGGCTGAGGAGGCGACTGAATACCAGTTTCTGTTGTTCTCACGTGGCGTCCAATTCAAACCAAACGTGCCGATGTTCGTCCCGATGACCGACTGCCCCGCATTCTGCACAATCTTCCAGCCACCTGCTCCTACTCCCGACACCCGCACCAGATCGCCCACGTTGGGGTTCGTCGGTAGAGTGATCGTCACCTGGCTCGCATTGGTGACCACATAACCGGTGTTGGGTTGGGCCTGTTGCGTCGTGCCCGCGACCACCTGCCACTGCAACGTTCCGGGCACGTTGGTCAGTCCCGACCCGTTGCCGGTGAGCGTGCCTGCGGAAAAGCTGCCGCTGGCGTCACGCCTGACAATGGTGTTCGGGATATTCGCGGCTGTTGCGGCATTGGCGGCCAACGCGCCATTCGCGACGTTGCTCGCGCTCTGGCCGCCCACGGCTGACACCACCGTGGCGCTTTGCGTGCCCGTCACATCGCCTGCCAGTGCGCCGCTGAAACCGCTGGCTGTCGTGGCATTGGTCGCGTTGATTGCATTGGTTGCGTTCGTGGCATTGGCCACCGTGCCCGTGACGTTCGCGCCGGGCAGCGTCGCCGTAGTGATCGAGCCGGTGAGCTTGTTGCCGCTCACCGAAACGATCTTCGCATCGGTGACGCTGCCATCCGCCAGCTTGGCCGTCGTCACTGCATTGTTGGCGATGACCGTCGCGCCTTGCGTCCCCGTCACCTCGCCCGCCAAGCTCCCGCTGAAATTGACGGCACTGGTTGCATTGGGTACCGCACCCGTGACATTCGCGCCGGGCAGGGTGGCAGTCGTGAGCGAACCGGTGATCTTGCTGCCCGCGACATCCACAATCTTGGCATCCGTCACGCTGCCATTGGCCAGCTTCGGATTGGTGACGCTGCCATCGGCGAGTTTGGCCGTTGTCACTGCATTGTTAGCGATCGCCGTCGTGCTTTGTGCGCCCGTGACATCCCCGGCCAGGCTCCCACTGAAATTGACGGCGGTCGTGGCCGTGGTCGCGTTCGTAGCAGTCGCCACCGCGCCGCTGATCTTGCTGCCTGACACAGCGGCGATCTGCGCATCGGTTAGGCACAGGGTACAGGCTGCCGAAAGACTGTTTGCCGCATTTGCTGTGGCCGCGTTCAGACTCATCAGGGCATAAGGCGTCGCGGTGATCGGTTGGAGCGGCGCCAGCGTAGTGAACGCGCCCGTACTGACGCCGGGCCGCACGCTAATTTCCAGCCAGCGGTTCGCCCCGGCAAAGACTGCCGCGCCGAAATCCAGCGTGACGGTAAAGATCCCGCTGCTCACCGTGACATCTTCGCGCACGATGGTCGAGCCCACTTGATTGCCGCTCAACAGCGCGTCGAAGAGACGAAACTGCAAATCGTAAGTACCATTGGCAGGATTGCCCGCATCGGTCAGCTTGCCTTGATAAGTGAAGGCAGTGGTTTGGGCCAAGACCACATTGATTAAACACAAGGCGACCAGCAAGACTGTAGTCAAGAATTTTGGAATGTTCATCGTTGCTTCCGTTCAACGTTCATTAGGTTTCTGTTGTAGCCGCTTCTCGCGCTCTGCTTTCTGGCGTTGCATCAAGTCGGGGTGGCGTGCCCACTCGATACCTTTTTCTTCAGGTTGCCCGAAGACTTCTGGATTCAGGTAATGGCCGCGCTCTTTTTCGGTCTTCGTCTCTTCCACGGCGATGCGGTGCGCATTGGCCCACGCATCCTGCCGGATACCGGTTACCTGCCATGAGACTTCGACGTTGGGTTTGTCAGTTTTGATGGTGAAGTGGTTGTCCTGAATCTTGCGGGAGACCATCGCTTGAGCGAATTGCCCGATCACGGTGAGTTGGTAGCGAAAGTCCCGGTTGAGCGCCGTGAAGTAATCCGGCAAGGTGATCGTTGCCTCCCCACTTGCGTCCGTCGCAACGTTGCCGTTGTAGATATTCATCATATCTGGCGATTCGACGAAGGAGTGGGACAGGTATTTGTTTTCGGGGTCGAGCGGATGGTCAATTTGGAATGAGCCTCCATTTTTCGTTAGCGTGCCGTTAACCCGCACACGACCTTCGAACCAGCCAGCCCAGCCACCAGAGTTCGGGTTAACATAACCATAGATGCCTACGCCTGTACCAGTTCCACCGGAACCACCATATATGGCAAACAAATTGCTTGTAATACCGCTAATAACGCCAGTCGCATCCATGCGCTCGGTGAAAACTGAAGTTCCATTGACATGAAATGTTCGTAAGGGCAATGAAGTGCCAATACCTACATCGCCATTTTGTCTAATAACGAGGCGCGGTTGGGATGCGGTACGATCAAAGATCCCGAACAACCCGGGCGTGCCCAAAACGCCGCTTTCTATCGTCCAGACCTGCTGCTGATTTTGCAAATTGCTTCCCAGGCTCAACACGGCGCGTTCATTGACGCTATTGATATTGGCTTCGAGTATCCCGCTACTTTGTATGTGCAGCTTGTAACCGGGACTGGTCGTGCCAATGCCGACATTCGTATCAGCGGTCGCTCCATTAACACCGTTGATGCTGCCTAGGACGAGGCAGTTGCCGCAGTCAACCTGCGCACGTGCACCAATGGCGGTAACATTATTCAGCGAGGCAGTACCAAAATTTGCCAGGTACCCGAGCGCGGTATTTTCACCACCCGTCGTGTTGGAGTAACCAGCATAAGCACCGGAGAAACTGTTGTTGGAAGCTATCGTGTTGGAGAAACCAGCCGCATACCCGGAGAAGCTGTTGTTAGAACCCAAGTTGTTGTAACCAGCATAAGCACCAGAGAAACTGTTGCTAAACCCCATTGTGTTGGCCCGCCCCGCGCTATACCCAGCGAAGGCGTTATGACTGCCCGCGAAAATGGCTGCCCCACCCGGTCCGCAATTGGCACAAAGCAGCGCTCCGCCAGTGGTCGCTTGTCCCGCACCACTGCCGATGAAGATATTTTCCCGACCATCCGTCAGCGCATTGCCAGCGTTTAACCCAACCAGCAAATTGTTCACGCCAGTGTTTGGCCCCAAATTCAGCACGCGATTGCCGCCGAGGTTATATTGCGTCGTCACGTTGACGATGTTGCCGGACAGTGTGCCGCCCGCCGTGCCGTTGCCGCTGATGTTGAAGTTGCTGCTGGCTTGTTGCGTGGTACTGTTCTGAATGTAGCTCGCGCTACCCGCCGGAACCCCCGCCACCGGGATCGTGCCGGTGATCTTGCTGCCAGCCACTGTCGCAATCTTGGTGTCTGTCACGCTGCCATCGGCAAGCTTGGCCGTTGTCACGCTGGCATCAGCTAGCTTGGCTGTCGTCACGTTGTTATCGGCTAACTTAGCCGTCGTCACAGCATTAGCAGCTAATTCGGTCGCGCTGACGCCACTCGCTGCGATACCTACGGTCACATTGCCCGTCGTGCCGCCACCGCTCAGACCCGTGCCAACCGTCACGCCAGAGATCGTTCCACCGGAAGTCGCCGCCAGTTCAAAGCTGGCTGGATTGACGCCATCATTTTTATAGCGCAAGACCTTCCCGTCATCGGTCTGCACGGGCGTAGGCAAGGGTAGATTGCGCAGCTTCACTACGGTGGCAGTGTTCTGATTGCCAGTCACATCCCCGGCTAAGGCACCGCTGAAATTAGCCGCCGTCGTTGCATTCGTTGCACTCACGGCATTCGTGGCATTGGCTGCATTGGTTGCATTGGTTGCATTGGTTGCATTGGCTGCGCTGGTCGCGTTCGTGGCATTCGTCGCATTGGCGACCGCGCCCGTGACATTCGCGCCGGGGATGGTGGCGGTGGTAAGCGCACCGGTGATTTTGCTGCCCGCGACATCCACGATCTTTGCATTGGTGATGCCGCCATCCGCCAGCTTCGCGCCGCTCACGCAACCGTTACAGGCTGCCGACAAGGCATCGGCGCTCGCTGCATTCGTCGCATTCGTGGCAGTGGTGGCCGTTGCTGCCGCATCAGCGCTCGCCGCGCTCAGGCTCTTGATGGCATAGGGCGTTGAGGTGATCGGTTGCAGCGGGGCCAGCGCGGTGAACGCGCCCGTACTGACGCCGGGCCGCACGCCGATTTCCAGCCAGCGGTTCGCGCCCGGAAATGCCGCCGCGCCGAAATCGAGTGTCACACTGAAAATGCCATTGCTGACTGGTACGTCTTCACGAATGAGCGTTGAGCCTGCTTGATTGCCCCCTACGAGTGCATCGAAAAGGCGAAACTGCAAATCATAAATGCCGTTGGCGGGATTGCCCGCGTCGGTCAGCTTGCCTTGATAGGTGAAGGCAGTGGTCTGTGCGTGAGCTACGCTGCCGAGCAAACAGGCCAGCATCAGCGCGATCCAACGGGGGTAATGAGTGAGAGCCATCCGATTCATGGTTTGTCTCCTGAGAATGATGATTGCTCGTTAATCGCTAAGGCTTGCGTGATTGGCAGACCGGAGCGGCGGGTTGTTGCGCGCAGACGAGTTGTTTCAATTGCTCGATCTGAGCGCTTTGTTGTTGTTGTTGTTCCTGTTGCTGTTTGAGTTGCGTTTGTTGTTGCGTGATAAGTTCCTGCTGTTCCTTGATCGCGTTGAGCATCGTCCAGAGGATGGGATCGCTATTGAGTTGCAGATAGCCTTGTGGAGTTCGGCTTACGGCTTCGGGCAGTACCTTTTCGACCGCTTGCGCGCTAAACCCGACTGCCTCGCCGCTGCTTGGCAACCCTAGCGCATTATCCGGTTTGTATTCGTAGCGGATCGGTTGCAATTGCAGCAACGTGCGGAGGCCGGGCGTGAAGCGCCCTTTGATATTTTTCAAGCGTTCGTCTGAAAAGACGGCCCAGGTTGTCCCGCCAGCGGCTTTCGAGGCGTTCCCATTGACTGACAAGAGTTGATCGGGAGTTCCCGTGCCAATGCCGACACTGCCGTTTTGAAAAGAGACCGCCCCGCCATTGGGTTGAATCGTCAGGCGTGGCACGTTGGCGTCCCAGAGATAGAATTGATCACCATTGAAATTTTGTGAGGTACCCAAGGTCCAAACTTTATTGGTGGTCTTGAAATTGAGCCGCGCCCAGGCGTTCGTCCCGCCAGTGGTTTCGACTCGGACGTCGGTGGAAACATTGCTGGCGACGTGTAGTTTGGCCAATGGCGTGGTTGTGCCGATGCCGACGTTTCCATTGAGCAATGAATCGCCGCGCACGTCTAACCGGGCGAGGGGCGTGGTTGTGCCGATGCCGACGTTTCCACTGACCAACGAATCGCCGCGTACATCTAGCCGGGTGAGTGGCGTGGTCGTGCCGATGCCGACATTCGTATCGGCAGTTGCGCTGTTGACTCCATTGATGCTGCCTAACACCAGGCAATTACTGCAATCCACCTGTGCCCGCGCACCGATGGCGGTGGCAGAATTTACATTATCACTGACAAAAGCGTTATAACCGAAGGCGTTGTTGTTGACACCATTCGAACCTAAGGATCCCGCAGATGTCCCTACGAAGGTGTTACAGCAGCCTGTACGGTTTGCCTGACCAGCCTGGTATCCGAAGTAGACATTATTTTCACCGGTTGTGTTGAGAGAACCCGACTCCGAGCCGAAGAAGGCATTGTTGCTACCAATCGTATTTCCAAAGCCTGCACCACTTCCGAAAAAGGAATTACTCTCGCCCGTCGTATTTCCAAAACCTGCACCACCTCCGAAAAAGGAATTACCGTCGGCTGTCGTATTTTGAAAACCCGCTTGGGAGCCAAAGAAAGCATTGTTTCCGCCAACCGTGTTCAAGGCCCCTGCAAAAGCACCGAAGAAGGCGTTGTCACCGCCTGTATTCAAAGCCCCTGCACTGGTGCCAAAGAAGGCATTGGAATTACCCGTGATGTTGGCTTTGCCCGCTTCAAAACCGACGAAGGTGTTATGGCTGCCATTGTAAATGTCCCGCCCGTCTGGCCCGCAGCCTGCACAAGATACCCCGCCGCCGGTAGTCGCTTGTCCCGCGCTGGTGCCGGTGAAGGTGTTTTCGCGGCCATTCGTCAGCGCATTGCCAGTGTTCAAACCAGCCAGCAAATTATTCACGCCCATGTTCG
This sequence comes from Acidobacteriota bacterium, assembly GCA_016196035.1. Classification (NCBI taxonomy): domain Bacteria; kingdom Pseudomonadati; phylum Acidobacteriota; species Acidobacteriota bacterium. The sequence continues at coordinate 6,516 of JACPYM010000052.1, forward strand.
GCCCCAGGCTAAGGAGGCGATTGCCGCCGAGGTTATATTGCGTCGTTACATTGACGATGTTGCCCGACAGCGTGCCGCCTGCCGTGCCGTTACCGCTGATGTTGAAGTTGCTACTGGCTTGTGGCGTCGTGCTGTTTTGCAGGTAGCTCGCACTGCCCGCCGGAATCCCTGCCACTGGAATCGTGCCAGTGATTTTGCTCCCGGCCACTGCCGCGATCTTGGCATCGGTGACGCTGCCATCCGCCAGCTTGGCCGTCGTCACTGCATTCGTGGCTAACTCAGTCGAGCTGACGCCACTCGCTGCGATGCCCACGGTCACATTGCCGCTCGCGCCGCCACCACTCAATCCCGTGCCTGCCGTCACGCCCGTGAGCGTGCCGCCGGAATTGTTGTCTGCCGCCGGTTCCCACTGATTGGTCGTGCCGTTGTATTTCAGCACCTGCCCCGCAGCCGGTGCCGTGCCAGCCAGCGGTTGGCCACGCAGTTTGGCGACGGTGGTGGTGGCCTGCGCGCCGGTAACATCACCCGCGAGCGCGCCACTGAAGTTGACGGCAGTCGCCGCAGTGGTGGCAGTGGTTGCGTTCAAGCTCTGCACCGCATAGGGCGTTGAGGTGATCGGTTGCAGCGGGGCAAGCAAGGTGAATGCGCCCGTACTGACGCCGGGTCGCACGCTGATTTCCAGCCAGCGGTTCGCGCCGGGAAACGCCGCTGCGCCAAAATCGAGCGTGACGGTAAAAAGCCCGCTGCTCACTGTGACATCTTCGCGCACGAGTGGCGCGCCCACCTGATTGCCGCTGACCAGCGCGTCAAAGAGGCGAAACTGCAAATCATAAATGCCGTTGGCGGGATTGCCCGCGTCGGCCAGCTTGCCTTGATAGGTGAAGGCGGTGGTTTGGGCGAAGACCGCAGCCGTTAAGCACCAGATCGCCAGCCAGACTGTAGTCAAAGATTGGCGATAACGTATTGCTGGAATGTTCATCGTAGCTCCCGTTCAGCGTTCATTCGGTTTCTGTTGTAGCCGCTTCTCGCGCTCTACTTTCTGGCGTTGCATCAATTCAGGTTGTAGCGCCCGCTCGATACTTTTTTCTTCCGGCTGTCCGAAGAGTTCTGGATGTAAATAGTGTCCACATTCTTTCTCTGGTTTGTCTTCCTCCACCACGATGCGACATGCGTTAGCACATACGGCGTGCCCGGTCTGGCGTGACTCACCTGACGACCGGTACTCCCACATAACTGAGTGGCAGGAACTGGCCATTGCCGATGTATTGCAGCTCAATCGCCGTGGACTGCCCACCAGTCAGAGAGCCTGCTACCCCCACCGTGGTATTGCCGCCCGCTGAGGGTGCCGAGGTGTAAATCTGGCCGTTCCTGACCAGCGCGACCAGTTTGCTCCCATCGGCTGAGGAGGCGACTGAATACCAGCTTCTGTTGCTCTCGCGCGGTGTCCAACTCACGCCCGCCATGAATAAGTTCGCCCCGATGACCGACTGGCCGGCGTTCTGCGCGATCTGCCAGCCGCCCGCTCCCGCCCCTGACACCCGCATCGTGTCGCCCACGTTAGGCGCCGCTGGCAACGTAATGGTCACCGGGCTGGCATTGGTCGCTATATAGCCGGTATTAGATTGCGCTTGTTGCGACGTGCCTGTGACGACCTGCCACTTAAAAATTCCGGGTACGTTGGTCAGCCCTGACCCGTTGCCGTTCAAGGTTCCCCCAGTTACCGTAAGACTCCCGCCAACAACGCCGTTGCCGCTGATATTGAAATTGCTGTTGGCCTGGGGCGTAGACGTGTTTTGAATGTAACTACCGCTGTTCGTGGGCAAACTCCCGATCTGTGTGCCCGACACGCAGCCCATGCAGGCTGGCGAAAGGCTATCAGCGGTCGCGGTGTTGGCGCTCTTGATGGCATACGGCGTTGCCGTAATGGGTTGGCGTGGGCCCAACGTAGTGAATGTCCCGCTGCTGGGCGGCTCGACCCCGATTTCCAGAAAGCGGTTCGCGCCTGAAAATACGCCTGCCCCGAAATCCAATTGCACGGTGAAAACACCCGCCGTCACTGTCGTATTCGAGACGACCACGGGCGTACCCTGCTGCGTGCCAGTGCCGACAGTCGCCGTATCAAAAAGTTTGAATTGCAAATCATAATTGCCATTCGCCGGGCTGCCCGCATCAATCAATTTACCTTGGTACGTAAAAGCGGTGGTTTGCGCCCCGGCAAATGGCGCGTAGAGCGCAAAGAAAAAGGTAGCTAAGACAAGCCCGTGCTTGCGCTGCCAAATTGAATGGATAAGCATGGCGGCGTTTTCCCGTGATCAATCTTTAGGTTGATAGGTGCGCTTGAGCACAAGTCAGGCGAACGTTGTGCTGCTCGTTCTGACTTGAGCGTGGTTTGCTCAGGCAGCAGCACCTCAACTGCCTCGCGGTGTCACCCACTCAGGGATAGTGAGGCGCTTGCTTGGGTGACGGTGATTTTGTTGCGTTTGACGGTGAAAACTTACGTGGTGGCGGGGGTGGGTGTCTTTCGGCTTGCTTGAAAAGTTTATGACCGTTTTATGACTGCGGCTTATGTCTCTTCCTGCAAAGCATTTATATGAATTCGGGGAATTCCGGCTTGATCCCGCTGAGCGGTTATTGTTGCGCGCGGGTGAACCTTTGCCGCTGACGCCGAAGGCCTTTGAGATGCTGGTGGTGCTGGTCAGTCAGAGTGGACGCCTGCTGACCAAAGAGGAACTTATGCGCGCCGTCTGGGGTGAGGCTGTGGTTGAGGAAAACAACCTCAACAAAAACATCGCGGCGTTGCGCAAGGCGCTGGGCGAATCTGTGAATGAGGCGGGCGAGGGACGTAAATTTATCGAAACCGTGCGCGGGCACGGCTTCCGCTTTATGGCTCCGGTCGCCGAAATTGAAGTCGAGAGCCAGTCTGGAGTACGCCGCGCCGTCGTTTCTGCTATTCCTGCGCCAGAGCTAGAGCATGATCATGACGATGCTATTCCACCAGCCGCGACGCGCGCTGCCCTTGCTCCGACGCTCGCAACACCACCGCCCGTCATTGAGCAAAATCACCAACCGCCAACGCTTTGGGCCAAACTTGGGAAACCAGCAGTGATGCTCAGCCTATGGCTGATTGCTGCTGCTGTAACATTCTGGTGGTTGAAAGAGCGGGTGGTAAAAACGCCTGGCGAAATGAAGCTGATGCCACTGATCAGTGGCGGTGATATTTACTGCGCCAGCCTTTCGCCGGACGGTAAATTTTTTGTTTACGTGAACACGGATGAGGGCGGCCAAAGCTCACACCTCTGGTTGCGGCAGTTGGCAGGCGGGCAGCCCCTCGCGATTGGGCCAGTGCTCACCTTGGATCAATCCGTTCAAGGGACGACCTTTGCGCCGGATGGACAGTTCGTTTACTTCACGTTGCTCGATGCGCACGAGCCACACGGCGCGCTCTATCGTGTCTCCCTGCTGGGCGGGGCGGCGAACAAAGTGCTGGCGGAAATCGTCTCGCCCGTGGCTTTTTCACCCGATGGCCAGCGGTTGGCGTTCATTCGACGCGAACGCGCGGGCGCGCCCGCCACCAGCCTGATCATCGCCGATAGCACGGGGGGCAATGAACGTACTCTGTTGACGCGCAATGGGCCTGAGTTTGTTGGCGGGCCAAGTTGGTCGCCTGATGGCAAAGAGATCGCTTGTCAATTACTGCACGAAGCCACTCAGACGAGTGAAGCCGTGTGGACAATCATTGGTGTTGACCCGCAAAACGGTGCAACCCGCCTGTTGACGCCACAGGAATGGAGAGGTCTTGGACGCTTCGCCTGGTTGAGTGATGGTAGCGGCCTGGTGCTGGCGGGCACCAAACCGGGCGAAGCCGGAACAGCGCGCGACCCACTCTGGTTGATCGCGCAACCCACTGGAGTTACGCGCCGCCTCACGCCCGATACAAATCGGTATTCCTATGATTCGCTCAGCGTCAGTCAGGACGGTCAAACCCTGCTGACCATTTCTCTCAATCGCCCGTCGCAAATCTGGTCAGTCCCGGTGCAGGGGCGCGGCCCGCAAACACGCTACGAAGCGCGCGATGCGGCGCCCTTAACGACCGGCAACCGGGAAGGCCTGGCGGGATTGCTCACCCTGGCTGACGGCCGCATCGTTTATGGCGCCCGCACAGGCGAGCGGATTGCCTTGTGGCAAATGGATGCCGCTGGCAAACAGGCCAAAGAATTGACGATTGCTCCGTCTTTTCTGGAGGAAGTTGCCGCGCCGCTGGATGGCAGCTTCTTTGTCTTCGCTTCAACCTTCGCCGGGCGCGAGCACCTTTTCCGCGTTGAGTCCGATGGCGCGAATCTGCGGCAATTGACCGGTGGTGCGGCTTATGAGGTTGATTCGGATATTTCACCCGATGGACGCTGGATCGTCTATGGCTCGCAACCCGCCTCTGGCAAATCCGAAACATCTTATCTCTGGAAAATCCCGGCAGCGGGTGGCACGCCCCAGCGTCTGACCGATTATGAAGCCGAGACACCGCACGTTTCTCCTGATGGCCAATGGATTTCTTTTCTTTATCAGGATGCTGAGACACATTTGAAATTAGGCATCATCCCGGCGTCAGTGGGCGGCGCACCTGTCAAAAGCTTCGATTTTCCCAGCCAAGCGGCTTTCAATGTGGGCAGCCAGTGGATGCCCGATGGCCAAGCCTTAAGCTACATCGTGACGAAAAAATACGTCAGTAATATCTGGGCACAACCACTTGATGGCAGTGCGCCCCACCCGCTGACCAATTTCACTTCCGGGGTGATTTACCGCTATGCCTTTGAACGCGGTGGCCAACGACTCTATGTGGCACGCGGTAACCCAATCAATGACTTACTCTTGCTCAGAGACTTCAGGTAAGCGCTGACGAATCAGCAGCACTTACCTGAATAACATACTTTCACCGCAATCCGCCCGATTATCCCAACTATCGCACGCCAAACGCGGGCACAGGTATGTCGCCGCTTTGTCCCTGATTTTGGATCAGGAACGAACCATCGGTGCTGCGTTTGACGAACCACGTGCCGGAGCGCCGCCACACCGCAATGTCTGCCTTCCCATCGCCGTCGTAATCGGCGGGCGCGGGAATATCGAAGTACGGCGCGTAGTTCGCGCCCCAGAATTGCAGGATCGGGCTGCTCGGTGTCGCGCTGGGCCGGATGTACCAGATCGAATCCGCCCCGCGCCAAATCGCCAGATCGGCTTTGCCATCCCCGTCATAATCGGCGGGCACGGGTGTGTCGAAATACGGCGCATAACCCGCGCCCCATTGAATGCTGGTGATGGTATTTGTTGAGCTGTTCAGGATGATCCAGTTCGGTGCAGGCGCAATCGCACCGGGCCGGAAGACGGCTAGATCGGTCTTGCCATCGCCGTCGTAATCGGCGGGCACTGGAATGTCGTCCTGCTGCCCGTGGTCGACGATCATGTTCTGCCCATCACTGCTGCGCCGCACGAACCAGGTGCCGCTGCGGCGGAAGACGCCGATGTCCGTCTTGCCATCGCCGTCGTAATCGCCCGGCGTCGGGATGTCGAAATACGGCGCATAGTTCGCGCCCCAGAATTGCAGGATGGCTTGGCCGTCACTGCTCTTGCGGATGTACCAGATGCTGTCCGCCCCGCGCCAGATGGCATGATCGGCTTTGCCATCGCCGTCGTAATCGCCGGGCACGATGTCGTCGAAATATGGCGCATAGCCCGCGCCCCATTGCTGGGTCGCGGTTGCGCCGTTGCCGCTGTTGATGACACTCCAATTCGTCAGCGGCGGTGCAGCGGTGGGACTGAAAATACTCAGATCAGTTTTGCCATCGTTGTCGAAATCGGCTTTGGCCTTGGGCCTGAAGGTCAGCGTGTAGGCGCGCGTGCCGCTGCAATTGTTCACATCGGTGGCCTGGAGGGTGAAGTTGAAGACGCCCTTGACCGCTGAGAGACCCGCGAAAAGGCCGGTTGAGCCATTCAGGGTCAAACCATTCGGCAACGCACCCGCGCTGACGCTCCAACTGATCGCGCCCGCGCCGCCGCTTTGCGTGAAGATTTGGCTATACGGCACGCCCGCGATGCCCAGCGGCACGGTGGACGGATTCACCGTAATCGTCGGACAAGTGACGGTCAGCGTGAAGCTGGCGTTGGTTTGCGCGCCGCAATCGTCCGTCGCGCGGATGGTGAGCGTGTGCGTGCCGGCGGGTGCGGCGTTGGTAAGCGTCACGGCACCCGCCGCATTGACCGAAATGGTGCCGGTGTACGTCCCCTGGCCTTGCACGGCGAGGGTGTTAATCGTGCCGTTGTCGGTGGGGCCGGTCGCTGGATTGACCGTCGTCGCACCGCCGAGGTTGACCGTGGCGTTGGCATAACTCAGCGTGGGCGGCGTATTCGCCGTGACGTTGACCTGCAAATCGCCCGTGCCGGTCAGACTACCATCCGAAACCTGGAAGCGCACCGTGCCCGCCGTCGCCGTACACGCAGCGCTCACCAAAGCCGAAATCGTACCGTTGGTATTGGTGATGCCCGTGACCGTGATGCCGGTCGCCGTGCCGCCCGCGATTTGGGTGACCGTCAAACTGCCCGCCGCTGTTTGTGCATCTGTCACCGTGCCGACTGTGACCGCCGCGCCCGCCGGACTGCCTTGCTGACGGCTGATGGCCGCCGTAGGCGTAAACGTCGGCGCAGTGTTCGGCGTCAAATTGGTCAAAGCAAAGTTGACCGCCGCTGCCGCACCCGCAGCATTCACCGTCACATTGTACGGCCCGCCAACGGTCGCATTGGCCACCGCTGTGACACTGGCCTGCCCAGCCGCAATCGTCGCCGGATTCGTGCTCAACGCCGCGCTCGCGCCCGCGCCTGGCGGTGTAAAAGTCACGCTCCCGCCATTGACCGGCTCGGCATTCGCGCTGCTCACACTGACGACGAGCGGATTGGCAAAGGCTGCGTTGGTAATGGCGGACTGGCCGCTGCCACTCACCACGGCCAGCGTGAAGCCGCGCGATTCATACGCGCCGATGTCGGTCGCCGTTTGTTGCGGACGCGCGATGTTGCGTTGATCGGTGGTCAGCGTGCCGCCATTCACCAGCGTGCTGGTAGCAACTGTCGCTCCGCCTGCTCCCGTGCCAGTCAACTGGGGTTGATTGGCTACACCCAGCGTCCCGCCGAAAGTCACGGTGAAGACATTGCCCGACTGGGTCACACTTACCGAGCCGCCCGCGCCTCCGATGGTTGAGAGCGCATTCAAGGCCGCTTGCACCTGGGCGGCGGTGGCATTGAATGCCAGTGCTGGGCTGGTGGTCGGGCCATTGAAGGTCAGCGTAAAAGTGCCCGCCGCACCGCTGACCGTGACCGTCTGTATCTCTGCTATTGTGGCAGGCCCGCCCGTGTTGATGGCCGGACTGCCGGGCAACAGCGCGTGCGTTGGCGTCGGGCCGCCGTAATTGCCCAGCGGCGCCAGCAGCGGATTGGTGTTGATCTGATCGCCGGTTCCGTTCAACAAGCCGCCGCCGTTGTCGCTCGCCAGATTATTGCCTTGCGAAACGACGCTGGCGTTCGTGCCGGATTTGAAGAGATTCGACGGGGAATTATTGGCCACGATGGTGTTCTGCAACGTGGTTGTGGCGGGGCCTCCTTGATCATTCGTCCTGATGCCGCCTACGGACGGGCTGGTGTTGCCGGTGACGGTGCAGTTGAGCATGGTGAGCGATGTCGCGGGTCCGCCAAAATTTATATTGGCGATGCCACCGATAACATTTGTTGCGGTATTGCCGCTGATCGTGCTGTTGGTCAACGTTGCCGTAGCGCCGCCGCCAACACCTTGATTGACCACTGCGCCATCAACTGCGGTATTGCCACTGATCGTGCTGCGGTTAATGGTCAACGTACCGCCGTTGTTCACTACGCCTGCCCCATTGCCCAGCGAAGTGTTGGCGGTGATGGCGCATTCGGTAATGGTCAGGTTACCGGCACTGCGAACCCCGCCCCCGAAACTAGCTCTGCCGTTGGAGACGGTCAGGCCTTGCAGGCTGACGACGATGCCTGCATTGACATCGAAAACAACATAATCGCCGCCCGTATCGCGGCGCACGGTCAGATTGTTCGCCCCGCTGGCGTTGACGATGGTGACGTTATCAGCAAGCACGGGCAGCGCGCTCGCCAGATTGATCGTTTGCGGGCCAGCGGGCAGATTGAAAGTAATGTTGTCCGTGCCCACACTGAGATTGGCGTCCAACAGTGCTTGCCGCAATGAACCCGCGCCTGCGTCGTTGGTATTGATGACGACCAGCGGATTCGGCACCAGTTCAAAAGCGCCGATGTCTGTGGCAGCGCCCTGCGGACGCGCGACGCCGCGTTGATCGGTGGCGGGCGCACCTGTGTTGTTGCCCGCGTTGAGGGCTGGACTGCCCGCAGGCAGCGCATGGGTTTGGGTCGGGCCGCCATTGCTGGCGAGTACGGCCAGCAGCGGGTTGGTGTTGAGCAGATCGCCCGCCGCCGCCGTCAGGCTGTTATCGGAGAGCAAATTATTGCCCAATGAAGTGACTGTCCCGCCTACATCCTGCCGCACTTGCGGGTTGCTGTTTCCGGCGACGATGGTGTTTTTCAGCGTGATGTTGGCATTGCCCGCGCCGAACTTTCCGCTGTAAAGGCCGCCGCCATTGGTATTGTTGGGGACGGTGTTGTTGGCGATCGTGCAATTGAGCAGGTTGACCGTGGTGTCGAAATCTCCTGAAGAGTTATCAATGCCGCCACCGGTCTGTACGCCATTGGCTGCGGTATTGCCGCTGATGGTGCAATTGGTCAGGGTGGCGGTCGCTGGGGTGCTGGAGCCCAGGTTCCACAGACCGCCTGTCGCACCTCCCGTCGAACTGTTGCCGCTGATCGTGCAACCGGTCATCGTCAGTGTCCCGCTGTTGTACATGCCGCCGCCGCCATTGGTGCTTGTGTTGCCAGTAATCACGCAGTTGCTGACGGTCAACGTGCCAGCGTTGAAAATGCCTCCGCCGTCTACATTGCCATTCGTCATGGTCAGTCCGGAGAGACTGACGGTCGTTCCGCTATTGATGGTGAAGATGCGGTAATTACCGCCGGTATCGCGCCGCACGGTCAGCAGGTTTGCGCCGGGGCCGTTGAGGGTCAGGCTGCTCGTAATATCGGGCAAGGCGCTCGCCAGATTGATCGTGCGCGCCGTGCCGAAAAACACCGACTCGAACTGAATCGTATCCGCGCCCGCGTTGGCATTCGCGTCCAGCAAGGTCTGACGCAGACTGCCCGCGCCAGCGTCGTTCGCATTGGTCACGATGATCGCCTCATCGTTTTGGATCGTGCCGAGACCTTGCGGATCACCCAGCACGGCATTCGTCGGATTGGTCAAGTTGACGAAGAAGGTTTCGCTCGGCTCAAACACCGTGTCGCCGTTGATAGTGACGACGATGGGTTGGCTGGTAACGCCGGGATTGAACGTAAGTGTGCCGCTCGTGGTGACGTAATCGCTGCCCGCCGTGGCTGTGCCGTTGGCGGTGGCGTATTGCACCGTCACCGTCTGAGCGCTGGCGGCGGAGAGTGTGACGGTGAAGGTCGCCGTGCTGGTGCCCGCGTTGCCTTCCGCCACTGTTATGTCGTTGATGATGAGGCCGGGCAGGGGCAGGCTTTGCGCTTCAAACGCGCCGATGTCGGAATCGTTGCCGTTGCTGGCCGGCAGGATGCTGCCGATGTCGAACGGGCGCATCAGTCCGCGTTGGTCGGTGGTGACACCCGCAGCTAAGCTGCCTTTATCCAGTGCCGGACTGCCCAACAGCAAGGCGTGCGTCGGTGTCCGGCCGCCATTATCAGCCAAAAGGCCGAGCCAGGCGTTGATGGGCGCACCGGCCGTCCCGACGATGTTCCCATTCACGCCGTTGGTGAAGCCGCTGCTGCCGTCGCTGTCCAGGTTGTTACCCAGCAAGGTGAGTGTGGCGTTGCTGGTAGTGAAATTCGGGCCGGTGTTGGCCGCGACCAGCGTGTTCTTGAGCTGCGTAGTGGCGCTCACCCCGTTGTTGCTGGTCACGATGTTCCCGATGCCGCTGGTGGTGCTGACATTGCCGCTGACGGTGCAGTTGGTCAGCGTCAGCGCAGAGGTTTGTCCTGTATTTGTCGCGTTCAGGATAGCGCCCGGATAGGTGCCTGCCGTATTGCCGGAAACCGTGCAGTTGGTCAGACTGCCCGTGCCGTTCTGAAAATTCAACGCTGCTTGAAATGTCGCCGTGTTATTGCTGACCGTGCTGTTCGACATTATCAGCGTGCCGCTAGCGGCCACACCGCCGCCATTACCGGCGTTATTACTGGCGATCAGACTGTTGTTAATGGAGAGTGAACCGCCTGAAGAGATTCCCCCACCGAATGCCATACCAGAGCTATTGCCTGAGACGATGCAATTCGCCAGGTTGAGCGTGCCGGCATTCAAAATTCCGCCGCCGGGTTGCCCGCTGGGTGATTTGCCATTGCTGATCGTCAGGTTGCTGAGACTGACAGTTTGACCCGCGTTGATCGTGAAGATGCGGTAATCGCCACCCGTATCGCGGCGCACCGTCAGCAGGTTCGCGCCGGGGCCGTTGATGTTCATGCTGGTCGTGAGGCTTGGCAAGACGGTTGCCAGATTGATCGTTTGCGCCGTGTTGAAGAGCGCCGAAAAGTTGATCACGTCCGCGCCCGGCCCCGTGGCGTTGGCGTCGGTGATGGCCTGGCGCAGGCTGCCCGCGCCCGCGTCGTCGGCGGTGGTGACGAGGAAGGCGTCGTCGTTCAGGATCGTGCCCAGCCCCTGCCCGTCGGCAATTGTGGCGTTGACCGGACTCGATAAATTGACGAAGAAGGTTTCGTTGACTTCGCCCGTCGTATCGCCGTTGACCTGTATCGTAGCCGTCTTACTCGTCTCGCCCGGATTGAAGGTAAAAGTGGTGCCGATAATCGGTGTGGTGTAATCAGAAGGAGCCGTGGCCGTGCCGTCCGCCGTGGCGATATTAACCGTCGTGGTCGCGCCGCTCGCCGGGGCAAGCGTGATCGTGAAGGTGAACGCGGTCGTGCCGCTGTTGCCTTCGTTGAGCGTCACGTCGTTGATGGACAGGGTCGGCAGGGTATCGTCGTTGGTGATTGTGCCGACGCCCTGATTATCGGCAAGCGTCGCACCGCCGGTCACGTTCGACAAATTGACGAAGAAGGTTTCGTTCGTTTCAAACAGCGTCTCGCCGACGACGGAAACCGCAATGGTTTTGCTGGTTTCACCCGCGTTGAAGGTCAGCGTGCCGCTGGTTGCGGTGTAATCGCTGCCCGCCGTGGCCGTGCCGTCCGCCGTGGCGAAATTGACCGTGACGGGCGAACCGGCAGCGGCGGAAAGCGTCACGGTGAACGTGAAATTCGTCGTGCCCGCAGCGCCTTCAGCTTGCGTCACGTCGTTGATTGAAATGGTCGGAGCCGGCGTGCCGAGCAATTCAACCTCAGAAAACTGCATGGAGTTTGCAGTCGCGCCGTCTCGGACGCTCGCCACTATCAAGCGGTATGAGCTAAATGCATTGGTGTTGGAGAAGTTGACCACTGCTCCCAGAGTGTTGCGCCCCGGATCTGTCGCCAGTCCTGTCACGCCGCTATAAATCGTCGTCCATGTCGAGTTGAGCGTCGTCGTCGGGTTGGCGCTGTTTGTCCCTTCGATCGTTACGGTCAGAGGGTCTCGCTCGGGTGCGTCGTTAGCCGTATTGAAACGCAACCCGTCAACTACAGTCAGAGGCCCCTGGGTCGGTGCGGTCACGATAAACCCGACTCCCGTCTTGCCAAAATTAAGATACTTGCTGGCAGCACTAAAATCGTTATCAATCGCCGCACTGGGCGGCTCAGCGGCCGGGTAGTTGTTTGCTCCCGCCACTGTTCCAACGGTTGACGCGCTGGAAGTGGGGCTTCCGACAGTCGCCGCGATGCCAACAATGGGATCCCCAGGCGCAGTCACATCGCTGGTGAATGCCTCGTATGCACCGATGTCGGAATCGTTGCCGCCGCTGGCCGCAGGAATGCTGCCGATGTTGAACGGGCGCGTCAGCCCACGCTGGTCAGTCGTGACACCCGCGACAGAACTGCCTTTATCCAGCGCCGGACTGCCGCCCAGCAAGGCGTGTGTTGCCGTCGTGCCGCCGTTGTTGGCGAGCGGGCCGAGCAACGGTGGCGCGGTGATGTCGGTGCCTTGCGTGAGGAAGCCGTTGCCGTTGTCGCTCAGGTTAAAGCCCTGCGAAGTGATCGTGGCGACCCCACCGCTCGCCGTTAACGCGACCAGATTCGCGCCGGTGCTGTTGGCAATGATCGTGTTGCGCAATGTGGCCGTAGCCGTCGTTCCCGCGCCGATGGCGCCCACACGAACGCCGCCGGTATCCGCCGCGCCGGCGTTATTGGCAAACGTGCAATTGGTAATTTGCAGCGCACTGGTTCCGGCAAAGCCGAGGTTGAAAATTCCGCCGCCCGCCCCCGCGCCGGTCGCCGTGTTGCCGCTCACCGTGCAGTTAGTCAACGTGAGCAACACACTGATGGAGGACCCAGTCTCAAAGGAGATACCGCCGCCGCGATCCTGCGAAGTATTTCCGCTAATCGTGCAACCTGAGAACGTCCCATTGGCATTGCTGAGTAAGACTCCGCCACCAATATTGCCCACCGACACGTTGCCGCTGACATCGCAATTGGTCAACGTCAAGTTGCTGGCGCTAAAAATACCACCGCCACTCGTCCCGCGCCCGTTGCTGATGGTCATCCCGCTGAGCGTGATATTCAACCCGCCGCCCGGAATGTTGAAGATGCGGAAGTCCGCCGCCCCGTCGTTGCGCCGCACCGTGAGCAAGTTTGCGCCGGAGCCGTTGATCGTCAGACCCTGTGAAATGTCGGGCAGCACGCTGGTCAGATTGATCGTGCCGTTCACGCTGAAGGTGATCGTGTCCGCGCCGCTGCCCGCCACGCAATCGGTCGAGCCGGATTGATTGTCGCCGTTGGCATTGAGCAGCGCTTCGCGCAGCGTGCATTGCCCGTTATTGGCCGGCGCGCCGTCCGCCAGACTGTTGACGATGATGGCCGCTGCCGGAGCGCTGGGAATCAGGGGCTTGGGCGTCCCCAGATTTGCGGAGGACGGATTCGTGGGGGACGGTTTCTGCTGGGCCGCTGGCGGGCTGGCTGGGCCAGACGCCGCGCGGACGGCTTGGAAAAGTTGCAAGCTCAGTAATGCGCCGCCGAGTATGAGCAACGTGAGCAATGTCGAAAGCGCCAGTCTACGGATGTACGACATGATTTTTCCTCCTGCGTGGATTGGGAAAGAGAAGGCAGCCATATTTGCCGAAGAGCAGTCCTGTCCGCCGTCCGGTTTGGGATAAAACTTTGACTCACACCCGCCGAAAATTCATAATGCCCGGCGAGTCTCATCACTAAGTTGCAACTTGTTACAATTGCCTTCGGATCATTACCGTGTAGCCCCGAAAAAGTCTTGAATGGCAGTGGAATTTCTCTGGAAAAAATCTGGAATACCGTAATGCAACTTGATGTTAAGTCTGTCTACGAGTTTGGAGCGTTCCGCCTGGATGTCGCTGATCGGCAACTAAAACGCGCGGGCGAAATCGTGCCGCTCGCACCGAAAGTGTTTGAACTGCTCGTGTTCATGCTCGCCAACCACGGGCGGCCTATCAGCAAAGAGGAGTTGCTTAGCAACGTTTGGCCGGACAGTTTTGTCACCGATGAGAATCTCAGCCGTCACATCTCGACCCTGCGCAAAACCCTGAACGAGGGCGGCGACGGGCAAAAATTTATCGAGACGCTGCCGAAATTCGGCTACCGCTTTACCGATCAGGTGCGCGTGCTTGCTTCCACCGGTGAAGCAGTGTGGGCAGCGACTGCGCCCGCCGAGACGCCTGCGTCTGCGGTTGAACCGGATGCTTTGCCCGCGCCCTTGCCTGAGCTCTTATTTGAACAAGCTGAGGCGCGCGAAGTGGCGGTCGCGGCGGGTTGGGTGACGCAAGCCAAACCCAGGTCAAGCGCGCAACCCATCAGCCGGTTTCGCATCCTGGCCCCGCTCGGCGCGGACGGCAAAGGCGACGTCGTGGTGGCCGAAGACGTCCGTCTTGCCCCTGCTTTCCTGAAACGCCGCGCGCTCGTTTTTTCGTTGGGTCTAGTCGTCATTCTTGGCTTCGTGTTTGGGCTGTACAACTGGGCCAAACCCAGACCGGGAACACTGGCGCGCGCGAGTCTGCGGGCGAACGTGGCACCGCTCACCAGCTTTCAGGGCCGCGAAAATTATCCCGCCTTTTCGCCCGACGACCGGCAAATCGCCTTTACCTGGGATGGTGGGCGGGACGGCACGCCGGGTGACACAACGGATATTTACGTCAAGTTGCTGGGCACTGAAACGCCGTTGCGGTTGACCACCAATCCGGCGGAGGAAATCAGCCCCGTCTGGTCGCCGGACGGCCTTTCCATCGCGTTTATGCGCATCACCACTGGCGGTGCCGGGATTTATCTGGTGCCCGCACTCGGCGGCCCAGAGCGCGAATTGCTCACTGGGTTCTGGTCGGAATGGACCAACATCCCTTCCGGGCGCTTGTCCTGGTCGCCGGACGGCCGGTTCATTGCGTTTGCGGGCACCGAAAAAGCCGCGCAAACCGACCTGCATCTGTTTCTGCTTTCATTGAATGGGTTGGAAAAGCGTCAGCTCACGGCGTCCGACGAAGATGATCGCTGTCCGGCCTTTTCGCCCGACGGGCAAACGCTGGCCTTCATACGCGGCTGGGATGAAATCTATCTGATGCCTGCTACGGGCGGTGAAGCGCGCCGTCTGACCTTTGATGCCAAACGCATCTTCGGGCTGGCCTGGACACCGGATGGCCGGGAAATCATTTTCTCTTCCGCTCGCGGGGGCAGTCCGACGTTATGGAAGATCGCGGCTTCTGGCGGCGCGCCCGAGGCCCTGCAACCCGGCGGCGAACAGGTCAGCACTCTGGCCTTGAGCCATCAAGGCAACCGTCTCGCTTACACCCAGAACATTCGCGACTTGAATCTCTGGCAGCTTGAACTGCCCGAACCGCCCAGCAAACCGCATCCGCCGTCCCTGTTTAATTCCTCCACGCGGCAGGAGTCCCAGCCGCAATTCTCGCCGGATGGAAAAAAAGTGGTCTTCGTTTCCTTGCGCTCCGGCAATTGGGAGCTTTGGGTGTGTGATGACAAGGGGCAGAATCCGGTGCAGTTGACCCATTTGAACGGCCCCTTTGTGGGCAGTCCGCGCTGGTCGCCGGATGGGAATCAGATCGCGTTTGAAAGCCGCGTCAACCAGCAGCAGCCGGACATTTATGCCATCGCCGCCAGCGGCGGAACAGCGCCGCGCCGCCTGACGCTGGAAGCTGCGGCGGACATTCGGCCCACTTGGTCACACGATGGGCAGTGGCTTTATTTCAGTTCAAACCGCAGCGGCGATTATCAACTCTGGAAACAGCCCAGCGCGGGCGGCCCCGCCGTGCAATTAACCTGGCAAGGCGGACGCGAAGCATACGAATCACCGGACGGGCAGTTCCTCTATTACACGCGCAGTCCCAACGAGCCTGGCATCTGGCGCGTCCCCGTGACGGGCGGGGCTGAAACGCGTGTGTTGGAGCATGGCCGGCAAGGCGCCTGGGCCATGCACGCGCAGGGCATTTATCTGGTCAATGCCGCGACGAAAACACCGGGCACCATCGAGTTTTTCAGTTTCGCCACGGCGCGGAAAACGATCCTTGCCGGGTTTGAGAAAGACGACCTTTATGGCTTCACCGTCTCAGCCGCTGCCCGCCGCCTGTTGTGGTCGCAGATTGATCGCAACGAAAGCGATCTCGTGCTGCTGGAAAACTTCCGCTAAACGAGTCTCGCCGTATTTTCCCCGGGAGAATTCGATAGGACTTACACAAAACGCGAGCGAGATTGCCACAGAGGCATAGAGACACAGAGCTTTTTTACAGTGTTGGTGGAGTTCTCTGTTTTCCTCTGTGCCGCTGTGCCTCTGTGGCAAATCTTTGCGTAAGTCCTGTTCAAATCTGTTAGCCTCCCGCCAAGGCCGCCACAATTGGGTTGTCACCGCACGCCAAACGCCGGCACCGGCACCTCGCCGCTTTGCCCCTGGTTTTTGCCCAGAAACGAACCGTCCGAACTGAGTTTGACAAACCACGTGCCCGAGCGCCGCCAGACCGCAATATCCGCCTTGCCATCGCCATCGAAATCGCCCGGCGTTGGAATATCGAAGTATGGCGCATAGTTCGCGCCCCATAACGCCAGCACCGGACTGGTTGGGTTAGCACTGGGCCGGATGTACCAGATCGAATCTGCGCCGCGCCAGATCGCCAAGTCCGCCTTGCCATCCCCGTCGTAGTCCGCTGGCACGGGCGTATCGAAATATGGCGCATACCCTGCCCCCCATTGAATGCTCGTCATCGTATTCGTCGAGCTGTTTAAGATCAACCAGTTCGGTGCGGGCGCAATCGCGTTGGGCCGAAAGACCGCCAAGTCGGTTTTGCCATCGCCATCATAATCGGCGGGTACTGGAATGTCGCCATTTTGGCCGTGCGTCTGAATCAGGAAGGAGCCATTGGAACTGCGTTTGACGTACCAAGTGCCCGTCGCGGGCCGGAAGACCGCCAGATCGGTTTTGCCATCGCCGTCGTAATCGCCCGGCGCTGGAATATCGAAATACGGCGCATAGCTCGCTCCCCACAGATCGAGGATGGCCGCGCCATCGGATGATTTGCGGATGTACCAGATCGAATCGGCCCCGCGCCAGATGGCCTGATCGGCTTTGCCGTCGCCATCGTAATCACCGGGCACGATGACGTCGTTGTAAGGCGCATAGCCCGCGCCCCATTGCATGGTTTGCAAGCTGTTGCTGGCGCTATTGAGCGTATACCAGGTGCCATTGCTGCCGCGCCAGGTGCTGAGGTCGGTTTTACCGTCACCGTCGAAATCCGCTTTGACCGTGCGCGCCCCGGCTTGCGCAACAGCGAACGTCTGGCCGCCAATCGTCAGCGTGCCGGTGCGCGAGAATGTGCCGGGGTTGGCGGTGACGTTGTAGGTCAGCGTGGCGTTGCCATTGCCGTTGGTCGCGCCGGTCAGCGTGATCCAGTTGTCATTGCTGACGGCTGTCCAGACACAGCCGGTGCCGGCGGTCAGGTTGATCGAACCGCTGCCGCCCGCGCGCGCATAGGCCTGACCGGTGGGCGCGAGCGTATAGGTGCAGCCGTTCGCCTGATTGACCGTGAAAGTTTGCCCGGCCACGGTCAGTGTGCCGGAACGCGCGGGGCCGCTATTGGCCGCCGCAGTGAAGCCAACCGGGCCATTGCCGCTGCCGGTTGCGCCGCTGGTGATGCTCAGCCAGTTGTCGTTGCTTGTGGCTGTCCACGCGCAACCCGCGCCCGCTGTGACATTGACAGTGCCGTTTGTAAGGCTGGCGGCAATAGTTTGATTGGTGGGCGCGATGCTGAAAGCGCAACCATCAGCTTGGGTGAGGGTGAAGGTCTGACCCGCGACAGTGATTGTGCCGCTACGTTGCGGGCCGGAGTTGGCGGCTACGGTGAAATTGACCGGGCCGGGGCCGGTGCCATTGGTCGCGCCGTTGATCGTCAACCAGTTGACATTGCTGAGCGCCGTCCAAGTGCAATTCGCGTTGGTTTGCACGTTGAAGGAACTGGCGCCGCCCGCCGCCGCACTGGTTTGGCTGGCCGGATTGAGCGTGTAGCTGCAATTGGAGCCTTGCGTCACGGTGAAAGTCAGGCCCGCGACGGTGAGTGTGCCGGTGCGCGGCGGGCCGTTGAGATTGGCGTCCCCGGCAAATTGCGTCGTGCCGTTGCCCGTGCCGGTCGCGCCGCTGGTGATGTTGATCCAAGTGGCATTGCTGACGGCGGCCCAGTTGCAAGTGGCGGCGCTGGCCGTGATGGCTACGCTGCCGTTGCCGCCAGCGGGCACGAAGTTTTGACTGGTCGGATTGATGGTGATGGTGCAAGGCACTACGCAGGTGGTGCAAAGCACGCTGCCGACGAGGCTGACCGAATCAAGCCACCAACCCGAATTGGCGATGCCGCAATCGAAACCGGCGCGCCAGCGGAATTGCACGTTCTGTCCGGCGGCGGTATTCGGCAACACCACCGTCGTCGTGAGATACCCACTGGAATCGCCCGTCCAGGCGTTGCGTCCGGCCAGTGGATTGGCGCAGGTCGAATCGTTTGCCAGCGCTTGAATATAGCCGCCTTCGATAAAGCTGCCGCCCGCCGTGAGGATGTCGGTGAAGCTGCCGCCGCCGATTTTGATTTCCAGCACGCCACCGTCAAAGCCGCTTTCCAAACTGTAACGTTGCCGGAACGCCAGCCGCGTGCCAACGTTGCTGATGAGGAAGGTTGACGAGGTCAGTTGGCTTTCACCCGTGGTGCTTTGATTCGGCGTAAAGACGGCGTTTGGCGTGCTGTCAGCGTTGCCGGTCACGGTGGCCCAATTGCTGCCGCTGCCGGTGACCGCGCTGGCCCAGCCGTTGGGCAGTGCGGGCGCAGTCACGCCGTCAAAGTTTTGCGCGGCTGTGACCAGCGGTTGGCCCACATTGATGGTGAAGGTGCGCGTGACGGGGCCGAGTCCGCTGTTGAGATTCACCGTCACCGTCAACGGCGCGCCACACGTGGCATTGCCGGGCACGGTGAAGCTGACGTTTTGCGTGGCCGTCGCGCCCGCGTTGATCGCGCCATAAGTGGCGCTGCCGCCGCCCACGACATTGAGCGTGGCGTTGGACGCATTGGTGGCGCAGAGCGGATTGGTCAGCGCCACGGCCAGCGTGATCGTTTCGCCCGGATCAGCCGCGCCATTGTTGCTGCAAGGCAGCGCTCCGGCATCGGTGAAGGTCACTGTGCCGACTTTGAGATTGGGCGTGGCAAACGATTCGGTCACGGCGGTTGAGGTGTTGTAACGCGCGCCATCGCCCATGCCGCGCGTGGCGAAGCCGTTCCAAATGTCCAACTCATCCGCGCCGCCAAAGCTCGCGCAATCGGCTGCGAGCAGGGAATTGCGCCCGCTGAGAAAATCGGGATTCGCCGGGTCGAGCTTCATGGCGTCGGTGACCAACTGCAACGCACGCGCATTGCCCGCCGCATAACCCAGCCGCGTGATCAGCCGCGCGCGGACTTCGAGCAAGGTCAGGCACCAGATTTCGCCCAGGTTGTGCACTTCATTGGCGGTCGAGGAGCCAATCGGGCCACGCGGGAAGGCCCCATCGGTCACGTTGATTTGCGCCGGGTCAGCATCGGCAAAGGTCAGCGGATTGTGCGGGCGTCCATTCGCGCCAAGATTGGTTTTGACGGCGTAAGGGAAACGGCGGATGCCGTAGTAATAGTTGTCGGTGAAGTTGGTAGTGATGCCCAGTGTTGCATACGGCCCGGCGGCGTAAATGCCGTTGACGTTCTCGCTGGCCGACGAGAGCAACGCGCGGGCATAAAAATCCGACCAGCCTTCGCCCATGCCACCCGCTGTCGTCGAACCCAAACCGGCGGAATTGTTGTGCAGCCGGTTCGACAAACCGTGCGTCAATTCGTGCAACACGATGTCGTGATCCAGATCGCCATCGCGGTCGGGATTCGGCCCGCTGAAAATGTACATCTGCATGCGCGGCAGCGAGCCATCCGCCGGTGCTGAAAAATTCGCATTGCTCGTGCCCGATGAATCCTGCGCTTCGGCGCGCACATAATCGTTGCCCAGGCCGCCGCGCCCAAAGTTGTTCGCCTGGTAATTACGCGCGCCCTCGGTGAAGCCGTATTGATAAAGAATGTCGTGGTAGCGGTTCGACCAGAAAAACAGATCGGTCACGATGCCGTTGCGATAGGCCGCACCCGTCGGCGCATCACTGCCCAGCGGCGGCGGGTTGTAGCTGAAATCAAACACGCGATTGACGCCCACCGCGCGCCCATTGGCGTCAATGCCATTGACGCCGTCAACGTCCAAGCCCGCGTCCACGTTATTGCCCGTCGTCGTGTTGCCGCCGTCGGTGATCCAGCCCAGGTTGTCAAAGGCGGGCAGTTCGCTGGTGAGCGTGAGGGTCGAGCGGCTGATGCCTACGCCCTGAATGCCGCTGCCCGGCGTGGCGTTGCTGGGCGAAAGCGGCGCGGGGCTGTCATCGTTGTAAACGGAGAAGGTCGCGCTTTGCGTTTGCCGCGACGTGATGTTTTTGCGCCAGAGCACTTCGCCATTGCCCTCGGCATTCACGACGAAGTAATAGGCCGCGTCTTTCGTCCACAGCGTTAAGGTCCAGCCCAGATTGGCGAGGCCGGTTTCGAGCGGAAAGTAAACCTGCTGTGCACGTGTCTCATCCTCAAAGGGGCCGCGTTCAAAAATGAAGCTGTGGCCGTCTTCGCCTTTGCTTTTGATTTTGAGTGTGACCGGATCGAGTTTGAGGCCGATGGTCGCGGCGGCATTGGCGATGGCCTGCGCCGCTTCGAGATTGGGCGTGGCGGCGAGTTCGCTGGGCGTGATGCCGGCGGCCAGCGTGTTGACCAACCGCACGACTTCACCCTGTGGCGTCAGGCAGGCGCGCACCTCACCGGCAAAGACCGGAATGCCGTTGAACTGCTGTTCCAACGTCAGCCAACTCAGATTGCCCGCCGGGTTGGCGTAATCAGCCGTGTTGGTCAACTCCGCGACTTGTTTTTGCGTCAAGCCGAAGAGCGCCGCATTGCGCGACAGGAAGCCTTTGACGATCAATTCCCGCGTATGGGTCGCAGGCGCCGTCAACAAAGCCGGGCCGCGCAAATCCGTGCCCACAATTTCAGGCGCGCCGGTCGCCGGACTCAACAACACTTGCAACGTCGGCACGCCGGCTTGCAAATCGGCCTGTGCGCCGCGCATGTCAAAAACCGTGGCGGCATTGCGCGCCGCCTGTTGCGGCGACAGCTTCAACCGCAACTGCGCGCGCGCGGCAGAAGCCGCTTTCGATTCGTCGGTGCGTACATCGTAGTTGGCGATTTCGTCAGCGGTTTCGCCGAAGCTGCGTTGTGATTGTGCGGCCTTCAGCGGCAGGTTCCAGAGGGTAATTGAACAGGTGAGGGTAAAAAGGAGAACGAACAGGGCCAGACGTTTCATCAAATTTCCTTTCAGCACGGTCAGCGGCTGTTGTGGCAAGCCTCGGGGTGGCTTGGGGCAAACGAAGTTGCGGGGCATTCCAGTGAATAAATTCGGAAACAGATTGTCGCGTGTCTGGCTGGAGGGTGTCCAGCCTTTAATAATTCGCGGCAAAAGATGTGGCGGGCTGAGCGCGCGTTGCTTGGCAAAGGGGATTGACTGACAAATAGGTAGTTCTACGGGGCCAGCGTGGCGTCCCTTTGCGGCGCGTCAACATGCCCCGCTTGCGCCAGGATGGCTTGATAGCGCGCGTCATTGCGTAAGGAGCGCAAGCGGTGATCGAGGGGGAGATGCGAAATCCATTCCGAGCGTTCCTTGACCGCTTCTTCAAGAAATTGCAGCGCCGCGGCACGGTCGCCCAGTCCGGTATGCACGACTGCCGAGTGATAGGGCGAAACGTAATGCTGTTGGCGGCGCGCTTCGAATTCATGCAGCACCTGCTCGGCTTCGGCCCGCTGCCCCAGGCGCCCGTACAAAAAACCGAGCGTGGCGAAGCTGACGAGATTTTCACCGCGTGCAATGGCGGCCTGTGCGCTTTCTACCGCTGCTTCGAGTTCGCCCTGCGCTTCACAGATAAACGCCTGAATCGCATAGGTCACGGGAAAATATGGAAACTGAGCAAGCAACTCCCGGCAAAACGCGGCGGCTTCGTCCTGGCGGTCAGCAAAGTAATAAACCCAAGCGAGCAAGGTGCCGGGGTAGGCGAGGTGCGGCCCCAGTTCCCACGCCCGTTCGGCTAGTCTGACCCCTTCGTCAACTTTCCCCCGAATCAGCATCAAGCGACCCAGCCAGTTATGCGCAAAAACGTTGTCCGGCCCGTACTTGATCGCCTCCCGCAAATGCTGGTCAGCCAAATCCCAATTCCATTCCCAGAGCAGCAGCGGCGCCGCGCGGCTGGCGTGCGCGTGCGAAG
This sequence comes from Acidobacteriota bacterium, assembly GCA_016196035.1. Classification (NCBI taxonomy): domain Bacteria; kingdom Pseudomonadati; phylum Acidobacteriota; species Acidobacteriota bacterium. Next base: position 28,585 of record JACPYM010000052.1, read on the forward strand.
AGCACGGATCGAGTTCCAGCGCGCGTAACGCGGCGGCCAGCGCCTTGGGCATACCTTCATTGGGCGCGTACACGGCCGGCCCAAACGCACACCGCACTGCCCAGATGTCGGAAATGCCCACCCAGGGTTCGGCGTAGTTCGGATCAAGCGAGAGCGCGTAGGTGTATTCATCCAACGCCTCATTCAAGACGCCGTATTGCGTACCGAAAAGGTAAGCGCCCCGGCGATAGCACGCCACCGCTTCCGGATGCGGTTGCCGGATGGGGCGCTGGGCATAATCGGCGGGCAAGCTGAGACCGAGTTTTTCAACCAACTGCCGCGCGATCTCTTGTTCGATTGCGGCGGAATCAGCCGCGTTCACACTGAACTTGCCTGACCACAAAACGCTGGCCGATTGCGCTTCGATCAACTGGACGCGCAAGTCATCCAATTGGCCCGCTTGCCCGGTCGCCGTTAAATGCCCGGTCAAGACCAGGCCGGTGCGTTGCTCGCGGGCGATTTGCACCGCGTTCGGCTGCCAGCCCGGTTGTAAATACTGAGGCGCAATCTCTCTGAGTTCCAGGCGTGTGAGCGTGCGCAGGTGATGAATGATCCCCAAGGCCAAATGATACCCCGCCAGCCGCAACCGCTCCGCAGCGTGAAAGAAGCCAGGTGGGCTGACAAACGGCAGGATGGAGCGCGCGCGCCAGCGCGTGGCCGCCAACCCGCCCGCCAAGCGCACCGGCAAGGTCAATTGATAGCTGCGCGGCCCGCTGGTCGAAACAAGCACGCCCGCGCCCAGCGCCTTGCGCAAACGGATGATTTGCTGGTGCAGGTTGTTGTTCTCCACGACGCGCCCCGGCCAGGCTTTGCTTCTGAGTTCGGCGCTGCTGAGCACGGCTGGGCCGTGTTTGAGCGTGTGTTCGAGCAAGACCCGCAACACCTTGATGGCCTGCTCCGGCAGTTCAAGCTGTCGGTTCCGGCTGTCATAAACAATCGCGTTCTCCAAGCGGAACGGCCCGAATTCAATAACCTTGTCCTGCATCGTGATGCTCCCTTGATATAGGCAGGCAGAAATTTTTTGCGCTGTTCAGCAGTTATTCAGGATTTTTCTGATTAAAGGGTACCGGCAATTTTTTCGAATCCGCACAAGCGCCCGTTTGGACGGTGTTGTAGGGAACCAACCAACGGCGCTCCGGAATTTAGAATAGGCGGCGCGCGCCGTCAATCGAATGCTCAACCCATGCCCTAAGGCTTCCGAAACTCACACGGTCATGGGGTCCGAAGGCATTTAGTTTAAGACTGCCGATTCAGCCGCCCGGTATTTGCGACGGGCGACCCACATGCAGGGTGAATCGGCCGCCGGCAATTCGCACAAGTCTTCAACCAAAACAACCTGCGGCGGACGTGGCGGGCAGGGCGGCCAGCGGTGTGTCCGCGCTTCAGTGACAGCGCAAAGGAGAAGTCATCATGCAGCACCAAACCAGCTTTCAATCTTCTTACAGTCAGCCTTCCCGTGGCAGTCAGCCTTCGCGGGGGCCGCGTTGCAGCAGCCAATTGTGGCGCACGGTGCGGCGTTGGTGTGTTTACCTGTTGGTGGCGGGGGCGTTTGGCTGTGCGGCGCAATTGCTGTTGTGGGGCGTTGGCGCGCAGCATTTGGCGGCGGCTGATGCCATGCGCCCAGGCGCAAGGCAGGCGTTGGCGGCAGACGTGACCGCGCGTGATTATCGCAGGCTCTTCGATTTTGGCACGCGGCATGACTTGGATTGGTTGCTTGGCAGCTACGCCATGCCCGCGACTGTCTTTACCGACTACATCGTCACCACCAACGCCGACAGCGGGCCGGGCAGCTTGCGGCAGGCGATTATGGACGCCAACGTCCATTCGGGCCCAGACCTCATCAAGTTCAATATCCCTGACAACCTGCCCAAAACCATCGCGCTACAGTCCGCGTTGCCGGCGCTCTTCAGCCCGGTGACGATAGACGGGACGACGCAGCCCGGTTACCGCGGCGCGCCGATAATTGAACTCAATGGCACAAACGCGGGCCTGAACGTGGATGGGCTGGGCATCACGGCGAGCGGCAGCACGATTCGCGGATTGGTGATTAACCGTTTCAATCGTAACGGCATCGGCGTCGGCTACTTTCTGAGTAACATCCTGATTGAAGGAAACTACATCGGCACGGACGTCACTGGTGACCAAGATTTTGGCAATGCGGGCGCAGGCATCCATCTGGATTCGCCCGCGACTGTGGACGGCACGGCGGCAGCCGGGCGCAATGTGATTTCGGGCAACAACGGCAACGGCATCACGATCAACGGTTCTTATGGCGGTGGCGGTTCAATCATCAAGGGGAATTACATTGGTCTGAATGCCGCGGGGACGAGCGATCTCGGCAATACGCTGACGGGCATTTCGATCGTCAATTTTTCTGCCAATAACGTAATTGGTGGCACGGCAACCGGCGCGGGCAACGTCATCTCAGGTAATGATGTAGACGGCATTTGCGTCTGCACCAGCGGCACGACGAACACGACCATTCAGGGCAATAAGATCGGCACGGATGCGGCAGGCACGCAGCCCCTCGGCAATACGCGCAACGGGATTGCCGCGATTGGCTCCGGCATCATCATCGGCGGCACGAGCAACACAACGCCCGGTGGCCTTTGCACGGGCGCGTGCAATCTGATCTCCGGCAATGGCGGCGACGGCATCGGCGACCCGCCGTCCAATGTTATTGGTGGTCACGGCGCGCTGACCATCAAGGGCAATTACATCGGCACTGACATCAATGGCACGGTGCGGCTGGGGAATGGCGTCAACGGCATTCGCCTCTCGGGTGGTCAAGGCACGTTTATCGGCGGCACTGCGGCGGGCGAGGGCAACTTGATCTCGGCCAATGGCGGCAACGGTCTCGACCTGGAAGGCGGCACGACCAACGGCCCAACCGTGCAAGGTAACCTGATCGGCACGGACAAGAACGGTCAGCCCGGTAACCCAACAAGCTTGGGGAATACCGCCAACGGCATCAAAGTTGTGCAAAGCAACGTGACGATTGGCGGCACAACCGCAGCGGAACGCAATGTCATTACCAGCAATGGCGAAAACGGCATACAAGTCAGTGGCAGTTCCACCATTCGGGTGGCGCTGCGTGGCAATGCGATTTCCGGCAATACCAAACTCGGCATTGACCTCGCGCCCGCGCTGCCTGGCGGCACGGTCACGCCCAACGACGCAACCGACAATGATAGCGGCCCGAATCTGTTGCAGAATTTCCCGGTGCTTGATGCGCTGACGCAACCCTGTATTGTGACCGGTACGCTGCCCGGCGGCGTGCTGTCATCACAGGTCACGCTCGATTTTTACGCGAACCCCACGTGCGACGCCTCAGGCAATGGCGAAGGTGAGGTACCTCTCGGCTCAACGCAAATCACGTTGACCTCAGCCAATACCGCTTTTAGCTTTGCCATCCCCTCGGAAAAGTTAATGGGCCAGTCTGTCATTACGGCGACGGCGACGGATGCTAACGGCAATACCTCAGAGTTTTCCGCCTGTCGCACGATTCCCACGCCATTGATTACGACCCAACCGGCCAGCCAAAGCGTTTGCCCCGGCGCGAACGTCAGCTTTACCGTCGCGGCCAACAACGCAGTGAGTTATCAATGGCGCAAAGATAACGTAGACATCAGCAACGCAACGAGCGCGACGTTGACGTTGAACAGCGCGACGGCCGCGAATGCGGGCGCTTATACTGTCGTTGTCATAGGGCTTTGCGATACCTCGACGACATCCAATAGCGTTTTGCTCAGCCTCAAGACGCCAGTCGGCATTGCCACGCCACCTGCCGCAGAGACGGTTTGCAGCAGCGAGCCAGTGACGTTTTCCGTCACGCCCAACGGCGACGGACCTTACACCTATCAATGGCGCAAAGGTGGCGTGAACATCGGCGGTGCGACGAGCGTGAGTTACACCATTGCGGCCACGACCGTCGCCGCGGCCGGCTCCTATGACGTAATTGTGGGCGGGGCGTGCGGCAGTCCGGTGACTTCGTTGGCGGCGGCGTTGACGGTCAACACCGCTCCGCTGGTCACGACGCCGCCAACGAATCAATCTGTGATGGCAGGCGCGAATGCGACCTTCGCCGCCGCCGTCAATGGCACGCCCGCCCCGGCAGTGCAATGGGAAGCCGCGCCGCCCGATTCCAGTTTCAGCGAAATTCCCGGTGCGACCAGCCCGACGCTGACCTTGAGCAATGTGATAATGACGCTCAACGGTTACCGTTATCGCGCCGTGTTCACCAACGATTGCGGTCAGGTAAACAGCAACGCCGCCACGCTGACTGTCACGCCCGCCGGGCCACAAACCATTATCGTCAGCACGACAGCGGATGAGGACAACACCGGACCAGCGACCTGTTCATTACGCGAAGCGCTCATTTCCGCTAACAGCAATACGGCTTATGGCGGTTGCACGACGGGGGCGGTGGGACTGGATACGATTGAATTCAATTTGAGCGCGGGGACGCCGGTCATCACGATTGCCACCGATTCGACGATGTTCATTACCGAGCCGGTGTGCATCAACGGGCACACGGGTTTGTCTACGCGCATTGAATTGAACGGTGCGGCAGCGACGTCGGGCGGTAATGTCGGGCTGGATTTCATTGGCGGCGCGGATGGCAGCACGGTCAAAAGTCTGGTCATCAATCGTTTCCCCTACGGCCTCGCCATCATCAATGCCAACCACGTGACGATTCAGGATTGTTACGTCGGCACGAATGCGAGTGGCGTGATCGTGCCGGGCTACGGCAACACCGTCGCCGGGATTAGCCTGATCCAAGCAGCTTCTGGCAACCTCATCGGCGGCAGTGGGCCGGGGCAGGGCAACATCATCGCCGGGAATGGAACGGGGATTTCAACTTACCGCGACAGTTTCGGCACGCCCATACAAAATCGCATTTGGGGCAACGCGATTTTCGGCAACAATGGATTGGGGATTGATTTGGATGGCGATTTTATTACGCCAAACGACAATCAAGACGGCGACACAGGTTCAAACAACCTGCAAAACTTCCCCGTGTTGACCTCTGTCACGAATGGTGGCCTTGTTACCGGCATACTCAACAGTACGCCGAATCGAATGTTCCGCATCGAATACTTCAAAAATAGTACCTGCGATTCGTCCGGCAATGGCGAGGGCCAAGAATTTCTCGATTTCCAAACTGTCACCACTGACGGCAGCGGCAATGCGTCATTGAGTTTCAGCTTTACCTACGACACGGCCAAACCGTTCATCACCGCGACAGCGACGGATTTGACGACCGGCGACACGTCGGAGTTTTCAGCCTGCGTGCGCTTCTGCCCAACGATTACGCTGGCCTCGAATCCGGCGCCCGTGCCCGCTGCCGCCATCGTGGGTTCGGCTTATCCGACGGTGACGTTTAGCGGCAGCGGCGGGACAGGGCCGTATTCATTCAGCTACAGCGGCACGCTGCCGGCTGGGTTGAATCTGACCGGCGCGACGCTGGCGGGCACGCCGAGCGCGGCTGGGACATTCAATTTCACAGTGAAAGCAACTGATGCGGGCGGCTGCATAGGCACACAGGCATACAGCATCGTCGTGAGTTGCCCAACCTACACGATTACGCCGTCCACCTTACCCAGCGGCACGGCCAACGTCGCTTATAACCAGCAACTGACAGCCAGCGGCGGCGCAGGCGGGCCTTATCAATTCGGCTTTATCAGTGGGCTGCCGTCCGGTATGTTCATCACCACCACAGGGCAGCTCTTCGGCACGCCGACCGCGGCGGGCACGTACAATTTCAGCGTGCCGGTGTTTGAAACGTTCAGTTGCATTACGTCGCAGCCATACACGCTCACGATCAATCCGCCTGCCTGCCCAACGCTCAACGTTTCACCCAACACCCCGCTGGTTTTTGGTGTCGCGGGCAACGCCTATCCGAACACGACGATTTCCGTCACTGGCGGTGCGCCGCCTTACATCTTCAGCGCCACGGGGCTGCCAGCCAACCTGAGCTTGACCGGTACCCAGGCAACCAATCGAGTGCTGGGCGGCACCCCGACGACGCCGGGCGTTTACAACGCGACCATCAGCGTCACCGATGCTAACGGTTGCCCTGGTTCGCGCAGCTACACCATCGTCGTGCATACCTCCACGCCGACGATCATCGTGAATACGGCGGCGGACGAAAACGGAACCGGGCCGGATTGCTCGTTGCGCGAGGCCATCATTGCCGCGAACAGCAACGCAATGTATGGCGGTTGCAGCGCGGGGCAAGCCGGTTATGACACCATCGGTTTTGCGGCGGCTTATTCGATTAATCTGACGGCGGGTTTGCCGGGGCCGAGCGAGCCGGTGTTTATCAACGGGCTGGTCGGCAGCGCGCGCGTGGAATTGAACGGCGCGGGGGCAGGAGCCGCAACGCAAGCGATCCTGCTTGAGAGCGGCTACCACTATCTCAAGAGCCTCGTCATCAACCGGCTGGCGGGCGGCAATGCGCTCAACATCAGCGGCGCGAACGCCGTCCGCAACGCCGTCGAGGATTGTTATCTGGGGACGAATACGGCGGGCACAGCGGCGCTGCCCAGTGGCGGCGGCCTTGGCTTTTTCAATGGTGCGCTGCTCAATCGCGTCGGCGGCACGGCGGCCACGGCCAATGTGATCGCGGGCAACCACGGTGCAGGCGTGAATATCGTGGATGCGCCGGGCAATACGATCTCGTTCAATAATATCGGGGTACGAGCCGATGGCGTCAGCCCGCTCGGTAACGGCGGCAATGGCATCAGCGTGCGCAACACCATTACGCCCGGCAGTACCGTTTTCGTGACGAGCATTGTCAACAACAAGATCGCCTACAACGCGACGGGCATCAGCATCACCGACACGGTCAATGGTCAGCGCACCGGCATCAGCGGCAACAGCATTTTCAATAACACGCAACTAGGCATTGACCTTGGCGGCGACGGCGTGACGGCCAACGATAATGGTGACGCCGACAGCGGGCCGAATCGGTTGCAAAACTATCCCGTGTTGACCGGGATTACACCGACAGGCACAGGCGGCACAGTCAACGCTATGCTCGATACCACGGCAGCGAATGCCAGCTTCAACTTTACCGTGCAGTTCTTTGCCAGCAGCGCCTGCGACCCCTCGGGCTTTGGCGAAGGCGAAAGTTTACTCGGCCAAGTCACAGGCATCACGGCGGCGACAGCGGCCAGCGGCTTCTCGTTCAACTACACGACAGCGCAAGTCTTCGGCAAACCGTTCATCACGGCGGTGGCGATTGACGCGGTGGGCAACACCTCGGAATTTTCGCGCTGCCTTGCCGTGCCAAACGATCTACCCACGATCAGCGCCGCCGCGCCAATCAGTCTGACACAAAGCAACAGCCTCACGGGGCAAGCGATTGCGACGGTCAGCGACGCAAATCAGCCAGCCAATACGTTGAGCGTCACGGCCACGCCTGTGACGGGCAGCGGCGTCACGCTCAGCAACATCGCCGTTACGGCGGCGGGCCAGGTCACCGCCAATGTGAGCGCCAACTGCACGGCGATCAATTCAACTTTCAGACTGACGGTAACGGATCAGCAGAACGCCACGGCCACGGCTACGTTGACCGCCAACGTCACGCTCGCCACACCGGTGAGCGTGACACCGCTCAGCAATGCGACCGTTACTGAAGGACAAACCGCAACCTTCACGACAACCGCGTCGGGCACGGGGCCATTCACCTTTATGTGGAAAAAAGGCACAACCGTACTGACGAGCGGCGGCACGCGCACCATTGCTTCAACCGCGACGGCGAGCACGCTGACGATCAATCCAGCGGCGCTCGGCGACATGGGCAGTTACAGTGTCGAAGCCGCGGGCGCGTGCGGCCTGCCGCCTGTCACGCAATCTGCGACATTGACGGTCAATCCGGCCTGCACGCCGCCCGCGCTGAGTGCCGCGCCCGCGTCGCAGTTGGCGTTGCTCGGCTCAACGCCCAATTTCAGCGCGGCGGCGAGCGGCAATCCCGCGCCCACGGTGTTGTGGCAATACAGCACCGACAACGGCGTGACGTTCGGTTCCATTCCCGCCGCAGTCGCCGTGAATGCCACGGCAAACCCGCTGGTCTTGCTGCCCATCACGCAGCCACAAAATGGGCAGCGCTTCCGCGCCGTCTTCACCAACGCTTGTGGCAGCGTCACCACATCCGCCGCCACGTTGACCGTCGTCAACACCGGCGGCGGTCACGACATCACGCCGGTGTTGCCGCCCGGCAACCCGCTGATCGTTTTCGCCAATGTCGTCACGCCTGGCGACACGACCGTCACGCAACTCGATCCAAACAGCCTGGCGCCGTTGCCGTCGGGCTACGTCTTGCCGAATCCCACCGTGGCGTGGGGGTTTCAGACAAATTGCGCGGCTATTGGCTCCATCATTCAAACCTTCTTCGCCCCAGCCTCGTTGACGGCGGCGGAATTCATGCAACTGCGCGTGCTGCACATCGAACCGGTCGTGAATCAGGGGCTGGTGTGGCGCGACCGCACGATCATCACGGTCAACGGCGATTGCCAAAATCAAAATGGTCTGCCGCCGTGGGACTTCCAAAACATTCCGTTCTGCACGCCGCAGCCGAATCCCAATTCCACTCCCCGCAGGCTCAGCGCCCGCTTCTCGACGGATTCGCTGGTGCTCAATGTAAGGACGGATGAAACAGGCAACGCCCGCACGGTCAATGCGACGACGGCAACTCCTTCGCCGTTTGTCGTCGCCGGGTTGCAGACCGTGCCCGCCATCGCGCTCAACGCCAATCCCGCCGCGCCCGCTTTCGGCCAAAGCGTCACCTTGACCGCGACGATCACCAACAGCGGTGTGTCCGTCACGTTGGGCACGGTGACTTTCAAAGAAGGCGCGACCACACTGGCTGGCCCGTTGCCACTCGATGCCAGCGGGCAGGCCAGCTTCACCACCAGCAGCCTGACCATTGGCGCGCATGCGCTCACGGCGCAATACAGCGGCAGCGGCGTGTTCCTGGCAGGCAGCGGCAACGGCACCGTCACCATCGTTTGCCCGGCGATTACCGTAAATCCGGCGAGTCTGCCGGACGCGCCGATCAACACGGCATATTCGCAAACCATCAGCGCCAGTCCGGCGGGCGGCAATTACACGTTCACGGTGACCAGTGGCCTGTTGCCAGCGGGGTTGACGCTCAATGCGAATGGCAGCTTCAGCGGCGCGCCGACGCAGAGCGGCACGTTCAACTTCCGCGTGACGGCGACGGGCTTTGGCGGTTGCACAAGCTCACGCGATTACACGTTGGTGATGGCTTGCCCGGCCATCACGCTTGCGCCTGCCAGCTTGCCGGGCGGGACGTTGGGGACAGCCTATAGCCAGACCGTCAGTGCGACGCCCGCCGGAGCCTATGTTTACAGTGTGAGCAGCGGCGCGTTGCCAGCCGGTTTGACGCTCAATGCCGCGACCGGCGCGCTCACAGGAACGCCGGCGGCGTCGGGGAGCTTCACGTTTACGCTTCGTGCGACGGCGGGCAGTTGCGTGGGTTCGCAGAGTTACACGGTGACGATTGCCTGCGCCACTCCCACGCTGGGTGCGCTGACGAACGGGCAGGCCGGGGTGGCTTATTCGCAAACGGTGAGCGTGACGCCCGCGGGCAGCTACACGTTCAACCTTATCACGGGCAATTTGCCGAGCGGTTTGAGTCTGAACACGACGACCGGCGTCATTAGCGGCTTGCCGTTGGTGACGGGCACATACAGCTTTACGCTGCGAGCGCAAACGGCGAGCGGATGCGGCGGCACGCAAGCCTATACACTGACGATTAGCTGTCCGACCGTAACGTTGTCTCCGGCCGGTCTGCCGAATGGCACGGTGGGCACGGCCTATAGTCAAAGCCTCGCGGCCAGCCCGGCGGGTGGCAATTACAGCTATGCCGTGAGCAGCGGCGCGCTGCCGATTGGTTTATCGCTCTATCCGGCGACCGGGCTGCTGAGCGGGACGCCAGCGACGAACGGTAGCTTCAACTTCACCATCACCGCGACGGGCTTTGGGGGCTGCGCGGGCAGCAAATCGTACAGCCTCGTCATCGGCGGCGGCTGTTCGACCATCACCCTGCCCGCCAGCCTGCCGAATGGCCGCGTGGGACAGTTGTACAACAATTCGGCGGCGGCCACGCCTGTCGGCAGTTACACCTATACGGCAGTGGGCGCCTTGCCGCCGGGCGTGACGCTGTTTGGCAGCATCGGCTTGCTCTTTGGCCACCCGACGGCGGCGGGGACGTATACCTTCACAGTCACGGCGGCACAAGGCGCTTGCACCGGTTCACGAAGCTACACGGTGGTGATCAGCGCCGGATTTTTGGCCGCCCTGGCGCAGCAAGCTGATTACAACGGGGACGGGAAGAGCGATTTCGCACTGCGCGCAAACAACGGCACCTGGCACTTGCTCTTGAGCAATGGCGAAGGCGTCAACCGCATCGCCCAAACCCAAAGCTGGGGCACGGCGGGCGATCTGTCCTTGCTCGGCGATTACGACGGGGACGGCCAGACCGACCTGGCTGTCTTCCGCCCCAGCGAAGGCAACTGGTACGTCAAGCGCAGCAGCGACGGCGGCTTCCTGATCAAAGCCTGGGGGACGGCGGGCGATGTGCCGGTGCCGGGCGATTACGACGGGGACGGC
>JACPYM010000053.1 GCA_016196035.1 Acidobacteriota bacterium
CGCATTCTCAACAATCAATTGCTGAACCAGTTCGAGCAGTTGCTCATAACTCAATCGTGAAGGAGTGAGATTGGGATTCATTGCGGCAGGCAATCTAAATTCAATAGTTGATTTTGGCAAGAGAGGCCGCTAATCAACTACCAATATAGTATAGGACGAAACAAACTTCACTGCTCACAAGAGGTTAGCCATGAACAATTGGCTTAGGCTTGTAATGGCTGTCAGCGTATTAGCGCTTAGCAGTGCTGGCGTAGCCCCGCAGACTCACTATGTTAGGAAGTCATTGGTTTTATTACCATTGCCGGTTTCGAGCGATCACATGCTGAAAGGCGGCATCGCTCATAGCGATTTTGGCAAACAGAAGCCATTGGATTTTTTTCAGTTGCTGACTACCAGCGATCTCGTACTGATTGGCACGATCACCCAAACTGATGTTTTTGGGCGCAGGCTATCTAAAGAAGAGTTGCGGAACTTAAAGGATTTGGGCAGCACGCTCGGTGGCAGGATAAATCATCTAAAAATAGAGTCCGTCATTTGCGCCAGTTCTGATTTTAAGGAAGGGATACCAAGACCAGCAATGACGGGAAAGGTTCTTCAGATTTTCCAAAAGCGCGACCAGATGTTTACAGAGGGGCTGTACTTGGAAAATAAAAAGTATTTGGTTTGCGTAAAAAGACTGCCTAACCAAGAAGAGTTATATAAAGAATATACAGTAGTGAGTGGGAACATCTATTATGGGACATTTGATGGTAATAAGTTTGATTTGGCGGACAAACTTGAAAGCAAGCCGTTACAGTCTATCTTGCCTGTCTTACAGCAATTAAGCGATGCTCTAGCACAGGCTACAGTAAAGAAAAAAATAGACCAGCTAAATAAGCTAGCTAATGCGACCAACGATGCGAACCTCAAAGTCAGCTTAGTCAAGATCATTGAGCTAATCAAAGCCAATGCCCGGCCCAGAACTAACTAACTAACTGAATCAACAGTGTGCTTCGATTCAAAAAAAAAAGGGCGCTGACGTTGCGACGTCCGCGCTCTTTTCAGTTAGTTTCAGAAGACCGCGTGATAGAAGCCGTCAGGGCGCGGCCCTGTTGCAAGGCGTCCCACAGCGCGGCTTGCAACGCGGCGGGCGGCGCTGCGACATCGCCAAAGGGCACGGCCAGAAAGTTGCGCAGCTTCAGGTTCTTGTCTTTGGCAAAGGCGTCGGCGAAATCGGCTACGCGAAAGAAGACGGGCAGGCGCGTCTCGCCATACGCGCGGCCTTCCTTGTCGGCGACCTGCGGTTGATTGGTTTTATAGGCTTGCGCGAATTGCAGCGCCAGAAAGCGCAGCAGCGTCGTCTTGCCCGCGCCCGGATCGCCCAGCACGACGATGCGCGCGTGTTCGCGCACGGCATCGTAAAGCTCGGCTTCCTCTTTGCGCGGTTGATCGTCGAGCCGTTCCAACCCGCGCCGTCCGCCCGGCCCTTGCCAGATGTCTTCGAGATCATCGTCAAAGGGCGCGCGGCGCAACCGTTCGCGCCCGCGCAACTCGCGCTCGGCCTTGAGCGAAACGTAAACCTCATCCAACCGCAACGAAACCTGCCGCACGGTTTGCATCACGCCGCGCGGGTACAGGTCGGTGTTGCGTTCGATCAGGTGATTGAGATAGGCGGCGATGGCTTGCGCTTTCTGTTCGCGCTCGTGTTGCTTTTGCCAATTGGGGATAGCTTGGCTGATGAGGGCGGCGAGTTGTTCCGCTGTCGTGAAGCTGCCCCAGATTCGTTCGGTGGAGACGCGCTGGCGGAATTGCTGCGCCTTTTGTTTGTCGGCATCCATCAGCTTGTCAGACAGGCTGCGCGGAATGGCAAATTCATCAGAAGCGGCAAACACCAAACGCGGCTTGTTGCGCGCGACAGCCTGCTCATATTCAAGCTCGGTGTAAGACTTGTCTTCATTCGGCGGACAGCTTCCATACGTCGCGCCAAGCAGCAGCACAAACACTTCGCATTCGGCCACGAGGTCTGGGCAATACGTTTCCGCCGCTGCATCACGCGCGCCGAAGTTTTCCATCGCGATGCAGTGATAGCCATCCAGGCTATTGATCGCCTTTTCTGCGCGCTGGCGAAAAGCGCCGAGGTCTTTGGATGTCGAACTCAAGAAGACTTTGATCATTGCCACGCTCCTGGCCGGGAAGTTTGATGACGCCGGGCTTTCAAAATGTCAGGCGGCAATGGTACGGGCAGCACTGCCAGAGTCAACCAAATGGCGACGCAGGCGGCATGAAAAAAGGGCGCTGACGTTTGCGCGTCAGCGCCCTTTTATTTCGATTCAGCCGGTACGGTTTAGAAGCCGTCCATGCCGCCGCCCGGAGGCATCGCCGGCATCGCCTTCGAGGCTTCCGGAATCTCCGAGATCAGTGCCTCGGTCGTGAGCATGAGGCCCGCGATGGACGCGGCGTTTTGCAACGCCGTGCGCGAAACCTTCGCCGGATCAATGACGCCTGCTTTGACCAGGTCTTCATAGACTTCGGTCGCCGCGTTGAAGCCCACGTTCTCTTTCTCGTTCTTGACACGTTCGACGATCACTGCGCCTTCTTTGCCGGCGTTCTCGGCGATCTTGCGCAACGGCTCTTCGAGCGCGCGACGCACGATGTTGACGCCGATCTGCTCGTCTTCGTCGTCAAGCTTGAAGCCTTCCAACGCCTTGGCCGCACGCACGAGGATGACGCCGCCACCTGGGACGATGCCTTCTTCGACAGCCGCGCGGGTGGCGTGCATGGCGTCTTCGACACGAGCTTTCTTCTCTTTCAACTCGGTCTCGGTCGCTGCGCCGACTTTGATCACTGCCACGCCGCCGACCAGTTTGGCGAGGCGCTCTTGCAGTTTCTCGCGGTCGTAATCGCTGGTCGTCTCTTCAACCTGACGGCGAATGGTGGCGACGCGGCCCTGTATGTCCGCGTTCTTGCCGGAGCCTTCGACGATGGTGGTGTTGTCTTTGTCCACCGTGATCTTCTTGGCTTTGCCCAGGTCTTCGAGCTTGATGTTTTCGAGCTTGATGCCGAGGTCTTCGCTGATCATGCGGCCACCGGTCAGGATGGCGATGTCTTCGAGCATGGCTTTACGGCGGTCGCCGAAGCCCGGCGCTTTGACCGCAGCCACTTGCAACGTGCCGCGCAGCTTGTTGACGACCAGCGTCGCCAAAGCTTCGCCTTCAACGTCTTCGGCGATGATCAGCAATTGCTTGCCCGCACGCGCCACCTGCTCCAACAGCGGAAGCAGATCTTTCATCGAACTGATCTTCTTTTCGTTGAGCAGGATGAAAGCGTTTTCAAGGTTGCATTCCATACGCTCAGCATCAGTCACGAAGTAGGGTGACAGATAGCCGCGATCGAATTGCATACCTTCGACCACTTCCAACGAAGTTTCGAGCGATTTGGACTCTTCGACGGTGATGACGCCGTCTTTGCCGACCTTCTTCATCGCTTCGGCGATGATGCCACCAATGGTGTCGTCGCCGTTGGCCGAAATCGTGCCGACTTGCGCGATGGCATCGCCCTTAACGGGCTTGGCCGAAGCGCGAATCACTTCGACGGCACGCTCGACAGCCTTGTCAATGCCGCGCTTGAGCGCCATTGGGTTCGCGCCGGCGGCCACGGTCTTGACGCCTTCTTTGAAAATTGCCCGTGCCAACACGGTCGCGGTCGTGGTGCCGTCACCGGCCACGTCGCTGGTCTTGCTGGCGACTTCGCGCACCATCTGTGCGCCCATGTTTTCAAGCGGCTCTTTCAGTTCAATCTCTTTGGCCACCGTGACACCGTCTTTGGTGATAGTGGGCGAGCCGAATTTCTTATCAATGACCACGTTGCGGCCTTTCGGGCCGAGGGTGATCGCCACTGCGTCGGCGAGTTGATTGACGCCACGCAAAATCGCCTGGCGCGAATCTTCGCCGTGAATAACCTGCTTAGCCATAATTACGAATTCCTCCGTTAAATGCTGGTTGTCAATTGCCTACTTCTTGGCACTCTTGGCTGCGCCTTCGATCACGCCAAGCACGTCGTCTTCGCGCAAAATCAGGTACTCTTCGCCATCGAGTTTGACCTCGGTGCCTGAGTATTTGCCAAACAGAACCTTGTCGCCGACCTTGATGTCCATCGCGACACGCTCGCCATTGTTCAGGATTTTGCCGTTGCCGACCGCAATCACTTCACCTTCCTGCGGCTTCTCCTTCGCGGTGTCGGGGATGTATAGCCCGCCACGCATCTGTTCTTGATCTTCCACACGGCGCGCAATGATGCGATCATTAAGTGGACGAATTGTTGCCATTGGATTGACTCCTTTCGAGATGTTTAGGTTTAGGTTGATGTTCGATTTACTGACTGCTCAAACCAGGAGAGATAAACTTGAGTATTGTCCACTCAAACAAGCTCCACTGCTTGCTATCAGACTAATCACGATTAGCACTCACGGTTTGAGAGTGCCGAGTATATGGACGAGGCAATGCCCTGTCAACGGGGTTTTTTAGCAGCTTCTGACCAGCGGTGAAGAAAAGTGGCAGGTTTTATCTCAACACAATTTGGACGCGCGCTTTGTGACGAGGGGCAATTTGGCGGCGTTTGCCATTGCCATTCTTTTTCGCGCCTTTCCCTTGTTCGTAATCCTGTAGGCGTTTGGTTAGGGTATTGCGATGTATTTGAAGCTCCTCGGCGGCTTTGGAGAGATTATTGCCGTGCTGGCTGACCACACGCAGGATGAACTGTTTTTCAAACTCCTTAACAGCTTCTTCAAACAAAATACCACCAGCAATCATCTTTTCGACAAGGGCTTCGAGTTCCGATTTCATTTGGGCGACCTCACAACGATATGAATATAGGCGGTCACTCCAGCTTGAGCCAAACTCAGGGGGCAGCGAGGTAGGCGGCGTCAGCTAAAAGTGTTCAGTCCTGTGCTTTGGGACAATGAATATAAAGCTACGATTTCTCTCTGGTCAGCTACGAGCCTATTAAATCGCTACCAGTCAGCAGGCGATAGGCTTCTAAGTATTTATTGCTGGTAGCTTGCACGACCTCATTCGGCAATGCGGGAGCCGGGGGGCGCTTGTCCCAGTCCAGCGTTTCCAAATAATCGCGCACATATTGTTTATCGAATGAAGGCTGTGCTTGGCCAGCCTCGTATTGATCCAGCGGCCAAAAGCGCGACGAATCGGGCGTCAGCACTTCATCCACCAAAACGATGGCGCCGTCACGTAAACCAAATTCAAATTTCGTATCACAAATGATGATGCCGCGCGTTTCGGCATACGCCGCAGCCGCGCAATAAAGCTGCAAACTGAGGCGTTCGAGTTGGGCCGTTAAGTCCGCACCAACGGCGGCGGCCATCTCGGCGACCGACACATTGATGTCGTGGCCGGATTCCGCCTTGGTCGCGGGCGTAAAAATCGCCGCCGGCAATTTCGCCGCTTCGGTCAGCCTGGCCGGCAATAAGTGACCACAGACCGCTCCCGTTTGCTGATACTCTTTCCAGCCCGACCCGGCCAGATAACCACGCACCACGCATTCAAACGGCACGACTTCGGCTTTGCGCACCAGCATCGCGCGCTTGTCCAGATATGTTTTGCGGGCCTCAGACAAACGCGTTTGCAATTCTGCTGGGTAATCTTCAACGCGCGCGGCAACCAGATGATTCGTCACCAAGTCGGCAAAGCGTGCAAACCAGAAACGCGAGAGTTGCGTCAGCACTGCGCCTTTGTGTGGAATCACATTCGGCATGACGCAATCAAACGCCGAAATGCGATCTGACGCGACCAGCAACAAATGCTCGTCATCCACCGCATACAAGTCACGCACCTTGCCCGAACGCAGGAACTTTAACTCAGTAATGGGCACGGCAGACTCAGGTGCGGACACGCAGACTCCCCTACAGAAACAAGGCCAACACGCGCCGAAGCTTTGTTTCAAATTGGTCGCTCGAAACTTTTAAGTTGAACTATTTGCCCTTAAGAAGGCGGGGATTATTCGGCTTCACCGGCAGGTTGTCAAGCTACTTTCAAGGCAAGCGCACAAGGTGCAAAAGAGCCTGCAAAAGTACGCCTTGTGAGGAGCCAATCCAGGTAAAGCGGCGAGCAGACATCAATTGATTTCACCTTTTCACAAAGCGGCCCAAGCCCCGCACGATAGCTTGAAACAGATAGTCCTTGGCCTGCTGATCTTCCGGCAATTCCTCAAACGGTACGATGCACGGGTGCTCTTTACTCGCTGGGTTTTTGACAGGCCCATATTTCCACCCTGTCATCTCTTTTTCGCGCAACCATTCTTCGTGTGTGTGGCTGGCCGAGGCATGCGGATTAGCCAGATGAAATTTGACGCCATTGAAGGTGCTTTCCCGTTGCCACTCCGGCGCGTCCTTCCATTCCGGTTGCGAGTCATCACCCGTAGCAACGCAAAGCGCCCGATTGGCTTCGTGACAGATGAGCGCAATTTGTTCGATGGTCATAAGTTCTAAAATCCTTTCCAACGTGGGTGCCCAGGCTCACAGTCGCTTGTAATCGGCCTTGCGTTTCACCGGCGTGAAGCCTTCTTCCCGAATCACGTTGACCAGCATGTCCTCGGTCGCTTTGTGATTCGCGCCCGCTTTTGAAATCACGTTCTCCTCGATCATGGTCGAGCCAATGTCGTTCGCGCCGAAATGCAAGCCGCGCCGTCCATCGGCCAAACCGACCGTCAGCCACGATACCTGCACGTTCGGAATGTTGTGCAGATACAGTCTGCCCAGCGCCAGCCAGCGCAAATACTCTTCGGCGGGCAGCCGGTCGGGAATGATTTTGCCAATGGGTGTGTTGTCGGGCTGGAACGTCCAGGGGATGAACGAGACGAAGCCGGTTTTGCCCGCGTCCAGCGAGCGTTGCTGCAACTGAAAGAGCTTTTCCAAATGCTGGATGCGCTGTTCGAGGGTTTCGCCGTAGCCGATCATCATCGTCGCCGTCGTCGCCAGATCGGCCTGATGCGCGGCTTCCATCGCGTCCAGCCATTCCTGCGCGTTGCATTCGGTGCGACGTTTGCGGCGAATTGCATCTACCAGAATTTCGCCGCCGCCGCCGGGAATGCTGTCCAGCCCAGCTTCTTTCAATTCGGCAATCACCTCGGCGTAACTCATCCCAAACGTCTTTGCCATCCCATAAATCTCGGTCGGCGAAAAGCAGTGCAGGTGGATGCCATAGCGCGTCTTTAATTCGCGCAGCAGGTTCTTGTACCAGTCGAGTGAAAGGTCGGGATTCAAGCCGCCCTGCATCAACACGCCGCTGCCGCCGATTTCGATCATCTCTTCGACCTTCTCGTACATCTCTTCGTAACTCAGCACGTAGCCTTCCTTGTCGCCGGGCTTGCGGTAAAACGCGCAGAAGTTGCAGACCGAGAAACAGACATTCGAATAGTTGATGTTGCGATCTACGACGTAAGTCACCACGTTGTCAGGGTGATATTGGCGGCGCAAAGCATCGGCCAGCCGGCGCAACTCTTCGGTCGCGGCTTCGTTGATGACACGCAGCCATTCGTCTTGGGCCAGTGCTTCGCGGCGCGCAATGCGGTCGAGCAAACCGGTCAACGGCTGAGTTTCAGTTGCAGTAATCGTTGCAGTCGTAGTCATAGCGTTCATCTCAAAAATAGAAATACAGAATATGCTTTAAGTGACGAGCGGATGAAATTTCCTGCGCATCATAACGTGCACTTTTAGGCAGAGCAATTTGGCGAATAGGCTCACGCCAATGCCCACACGCAGATCATCAACCCAATTGAATATTGATTTAGATCGGATTTCATTTGCTTCGTTGGTAGGGCGTGCGGTGCTGGTACGGTACCGCGCGCGTCAGCAAGCGGCGCGTCAAGTAAGGCGGATTGGTACAACAGCGGCGGCCCGCTTGCTGACGCGCGCGGTACCGTACTGCTGCGCGGCTTTTGCTCCACACCGAAGCGAGGAAAGATGGCGGCTGGCGGGTGGAAGCCTTGTTTGAAGCCTTCGCCCGCCAGCCGCGCTACACCAATGCTCAAAAGATGAGACGGCCAGCGAGTTGCAAGATGCGCGGCGCGGCGGTGCCCAGCACTTGCCCAAAGGTCGGACTGTTGATGTTGGTGTCGGGGTTGCTGAACTCGGCCTTGTTGAACAGATTGAAGGCCTCGAAGCGGAGTTCCAACTTGAGGTGCTCGCCCACGAGCGGCGTCATTTTGGCGACAGCCAAGTCCAGATTGCTGCGGCCCGACCCGCGTAAGAAGTTACGCGGCAAGCTGCCATACGTCCGCAACGCCGCGTTGGTGACGGCCTGGTCAATGGTGGGGAAGCCAAACGCTTTGAGCGCGGCGGAACACACATTGCTGCTGTTCGGGTCATTCACGCAATTGGTCAGATTCGCCGGATTGAAATAATAGTTGGCATTCGTGCCGCCGAGTGTTTGCGCTGTGTGCGGGTCATAAAGCGTGACGCGCCCATTCGCCACGTTGGCGCGCACCAGCGACGCATCGCCCGCGCCCGAAACACCGGGCGAGGTGCGGCGCGTGTTGAAGCCCGCAAATACATCCAGCGGGAAGCCCGTGCGGTACGAGTAAATCGGGTACAGGCTCCAGCCCTTTGTGAGTTGTTTTGGCAACGCCGGCACCCAAAGCTGGAACGGCAAATCCCAGCCGCCGCTGAACACGAAGCGCTGGCGCGTGTCGAAATCCGAAGCCGCGCGGAATTGGCTGGCGCGATAGGCCGGCACCTGGCCGTTGCGATTGCGGAAGCCGGAGGCCGTGTCTATCGAATGCGCCAGCGTGTACGACAGTTGAAAATACGACGTGCCGAAAAACTTCGTGTCCGAGACGCGCTTCTGCAAGCTGAATTGACCGCTGTTGTAATTGGCCGAACCCAGGTTGCGGAATTCGAGCAGATAGCTGAACGAGCTATCAGTCTCGCCCGTTTGCGAATTGAACAACCGGTGCGTCGTGCCCAACAGGAACGGATTGGCATCGGCCAGCGCCGTCAGTTTGTGCGACGAACTGCCGACATAACTGGCCTCGAAAACCAGGTCTTTGGCGAGTTCGCGTTGCACGCTCAGGTTGTATTGATAGGTGTAAGGCGTGCGCAGATGCGGGTCTACGAAAAACACACCGCCGCCGCCAAAGGGCACGAAGCCGTTGTCGGCAAAGTTGATATTCTTGGCGGGCGGGCGCGAGGGGAACGGATTGTTGATGCCCGTCGCCACATATGGCGCGGAATAATAATTCGTCGGCCCATTGCTCAGCGGATCAAAGAATAAATCCGAGAAGCCGAAGAAGGGCGCCTGCCCGTTGAATTGCAGGTTGTCTTCGCCTTTCAGAATGTCATAGAAAACGCCGAAGCCGCCGCGCACGCTGGTCTTGCCGCTGCCCAAAAACTTCGGCGACCAGGCGAAGCCGAAACGCGGGGCGAAATTGTTTTTGTCGGGATAATTCGCGCCGAACGGCGCTTGCGGATCGCCGGGGAACAACAGGCCACGCGGCGCATTCGGGAAGACCGTCGAACGTTGGCCGCGATTGAGCGAGAAGGCCCGGCCCCGCGTGTCAAACTTCGGCGTGTCGTATTCGTAACGCAGCCCCAGTGTCAGCGTCAGGTTTGAACGCACATGCCATTCGTCCTGCCCGAAAAAGTGATAGGACTTCGAGCGTATGTCCGAAGGCGCTTCGCCGAATTGCAAATACTCATCGGGCGCGCCCAACAAGAAATCGGCGAAGTCGTTGCCCGTGCCAACGCCCGTGTCCGGGCCGTAAAAGAAGAAGTTGCCGTTGACATAAAAGTCATACACGGTGTTGTTCTGATAGGGCGAATAGTACGCGCCGAATTTGAGATTGTGCCGCCCGCGCGTCCACGAGAACGTGTCGGTATAAGCGAAGGTGTTGTTAATCAGCTTGGTCGGGCCGTTGGGCGAAAAGCCGATGCTCAAGCCGCTGGCGAAATCCAGGCGCGGCGGCCCGGTCGGATTGTCGGGCGTGACGCCGACACCCAGCGCGGCGGCGGTGGGCTTGACCGAATTCGGGATCGCCTGGTTGCGGTTGGCGCGCTGCGCGGTGACGCGGAATTCATTGAGCATTTCGGGCGACACGATGATCGTGTAGGAGAGGTTCGCAAACGATTGCGTGTCCTTAAACGTGTCGCCATAACCCGCCACATTCGCGCCGCCGAAGGGCCGCAACGCAGGCGCGTTGGAACGGCCCAGCGTGATGGCCAGGCGGTCGGACTTGCGCACATTGAAATCGAACTTGAGCGCCAGCTCATCCGAATTATTGCGCGCGCTGCCCTGCGAAATCAGTTCGCCGTTCGCGGCCGTGGGAATCAACGCGGCCTTGATGTAATTCTGGGCCACGGCATTGATGCGCGTGGGATCAATGATGCCGCGCGCCGCCAGTGTGGCGTTGGGTTGAAAGTACGGATTGCTTTTCAGAAACGCCGCAACGGCGGCATCCGGTTGCCCGTCGGCGCTCTTTGAAAAATCGCCGCTCAATTCGGCGGGCGTAAAGGTTCTGACCTTGCTGGTCGTGACGGTTTGCACCTGGCGTCCGCCCTGATAGCTGACAAAGAAAAAGGCGCGGTCTTTGCCGCTGTAAACCGGCGCGCCGCCCTCGCCGAAACGCGGCAGATAGAGCGGGCCGCCAAAGGTGCCGCCGAATTGATTGCGTTTCAAAATTTCACGCGGCAGTCCGTTGAGCTTGTTGAAAAAAGTATTGGCGTTGAACTTATCGTTGCGCACGTATTCAAAGGCCGAACCGTGCCATTGGTTCGAGCCGGATTTGGTGACAACACTGATCACGCCGCCGCCGTTGCGCCCGTATTCCGCCGTGTAATTGCTGGTCAAAATGCGGAACTCGGCCACGCTGTCGGGGTTCGGATTGAACACCACGCGATTGCTGAGCAGGTTGTTGTTGATGCCGCCATCCAGCAAATAGGTCACCGAATCAGAGCGCCCGCCCGCGATGTTGATCGCGCCGCTGGCGAACGAACCCGATGAGCCGCCGCCGCCGTCATCGGGGTTGGCCTCCATGACACCCGGTTGCAGCTTGGCGAGATCGAGCACGTTGCGCCCATTGAGCGGCAGGTTGATGATCGGACGGCTGGTGACCGATTGGCCCAACGTGGGATTGGCGGTTTCGATGGCCGCGCCCTGTGAACTCACTTCGACGACTTCGCTTTGCTGGCCGATGGCGAGCTTCACGTCCAGCCGCAGCGTCTGGTTGATTTGCAGCACATTGTCTGCGGCCACGTATTTGCGAAAGCCGGATTGTTCCGCCGTGACCTGATAATTGCCAATCGGCAAGGCCAGTACTTGAAAGAAACCCTCGCTGTTCGTCGTGGTTTGGCGCAGCACTTTGGTTGCCTGGCTCGTCACCGTGATGCGCGCCCCGACCACCACAGCGCCGCCCGGATCGGTGACGACGCCGACGATCTGGCCAGTGGCTTGTTGCGCCAGCGCGGGCGTTGGATAGGTTTGATAAAACAGACAACCAAGCAGGCAAAGCAGGCCTGCGCGAACTGAAACCTTGTGCAACATGGGAAAACCTCCTGGTTGAGCTTCATGTCAACCTTAGTCAAGCGCCGAACGGCAGCGCTTGGGAATGCCATAGTCATTGCCAGACATGGCTCATTTATTTATCAGTCGGGTAAAGCGGTCAGATTTGCGGTGAACGGCGTTGCCATCCCTGCAACACACAATTCACCGGGCCAATATACAGAAGTAGCTGTCTGGCTGGAAGTCATTTGAGACGAAAAAGCCCTGCTGACTGCGCTTGTGTTTTTTGCCCAAGCTAACTTGGCAAAATGGCCCGCCTCGCGTTTATACTTACCTTCCGGTAAGTAGCGGCTCCGGACAAACTGAAAGCAAACAGATGGCTCTCGCAAGCAACGCACGCATTCAACTCGTGGCTGAGACGCTCGAAAATTACGCCCAGCGCGGCGTCTTTCGCGGCTTCAGCCGGGGGCCTGTTCGTAACGGAAAGGCGGCGTTCAAAATGATCTGGCATCGCGAGCAGACTTTCGAGTTGATCTTCGATGCGCAGAAAAACACGCTGCGCTTTCCGCTCGTGCTGCCCAACATATCCGCCAATTCGGCAATGTATCAGGAACTGAAGCTGTTCATCGCCACACAACACGCGGAGGAACTGCCGGAGCATCGGCGTATTGACCGCACGCGGGCGCAAATTCAACCCAGCAACCGGGGCCGTAAGGTGGCGCTGGCCGCACAGATTGTGGATGGCGATGACGCCTACGCCACGCGCAAACTCATTCATCTGGTGCACGAAATCTTTCTGACCTTTTTATTTGATGGCAAATACTTCGACTATCTGGTCGAGACCTTTGAACTCGACCCTGACAAAATGTGAAAGGAGTAACCGCATGCCGCGACGCGCAGTCATGCTCATCATCACGGGGTTGGCGCTGGTCTTCGTATCCGGCGCTGCCCCAAATTCCGCTTCATCCCGTCAAAGCGACAAAGAGAAGCTAACCACAGAAGAGGCCAAGCTGCTCAAAAGCCCGGTGCCGTTTACCAAAAGCTCGATTGGCCGGGGCCGCACGCTCTTTGCCAACGAGTGCACGGCCTGTCACGGCCCGGACGGCCAAGCCCAAGTGGATGTCGTCGCCGATGCCACCAATCTGACCGATCCGGCGCTGTGGAAGAGCGGCGTCGCTGAAGGCGAAATCTTCCGCAGCATCCGCGACGGCGCGGGACTGACGATGCCGCCGTACAAAACGCTGATCCGCAAAGAAGAAGACATGTGGCATCTCGTCAATTTCATCCGCAGCCTGTGGCCCGAACCGCAACGGCCCAAGCTGCAAGCTGAGAAAGCAAATTGATTACTTGGCGAAGCCTTTGGAGTGCAGCGGCTCGACGCCGCTTTGGTATACCCTCGGCAGTAGACGCAAGGGAGGCCCGTGTTGCCGTGGCGTCTGTTTCTTTTATTGTTCGACACGCTGGAGGGAATACCAAAGCGGCGTCGAGCCGCCGCACTCCAAAGGCTTCGCCCGACCCATAACACCAATCCATCATCACCGCTCAGAGAGGAACTGCACCATGAAAAAAAGGACGACCGACATCAGCAATAACGTAGACAGCACCCGCCGGAAGTTTCTCTTGAACACGGCTCCGGCTGTGGGCGCGGCCCTGGCTGCCGCCGGCGCGGAGACGAAAATCTTTGCGGGTTCGGACGCCGAGATTCCTTCGATTCGCATTCCGAAAGAAATCCCGGCCTCGCTCAACGAAGCGCCCAAGCCCGGCTCGTTTGAAGGCCAGGGCATGACCGGCGCTGAGGTTTTCGCCAAGCTCTGCAAGGAAGAAGACCTCGCGGCCATGTTTTGCTGCCCCGGCAATTACACCGTCATCAACGCCATCGCGGCGGCGGGCGTGCCCGCGTATGGCGGACGCACCGAAGGCGCGATGTGCGCGGCTGCTGATGGTTTCTCGCGCGTGACTGGCGAAGCCACTGCCTGTTCCGGCACCGAAGGCCCCGGCTTCACGCACATGATCATGAACATCGCCGCCGCCGCCGCCGCACGCACGCCGTTGCTCGTACTCGCCAGCAACATGCAAATCGCCGGCGACGACCGCGAGGCTTTCATTCAAACCGCCTACCAGCAACCGACCACGACCGGGATGAAAAAGTTCGGCAAGCGCCTGATCGCGCCCGACCGCGTGTGGGAATACGGCGCGTATGCCTTTCGCAACATGAAATCGGGCGTGCCCGGCCCGGTGCATCTGGATTTCCCCGGCGAAGTCGCGCGCGCGCGTTTCACCGATCCGGCCAAGCTGAAGGATTACTACACCAAAGAGAAATACCGCTGCGAATCGCATCCGCATCCCGCGCCCAAAGAAGTCGCCAAAGCCGTCGAGCTGATCACCAAGGCCGAGCGCCCCATCCTGATCGCGGG
Organism: Acidobacteriota bacterium; assembly: GCA_016196035.1. Classification (NCBI taxonomy): domain Bacteria; kingdom Pseudomonadati; phylum Acidobacteriota; species Acidobacteriota bacterium. Next base: position 13,898 of record JACPYM010000053.1, read on the forward strand.
CCACGGCGTCTTTCACGGCAAGGCTTGGGACGTGTTGAAACAGGTCGTTGAGAAACACGAGATGGCCGTCGTCACGTCCGGCCCTTCGCGTGGCCACTTCCCTGACGATCATCGCCTGTCGGCTGCCGTTTCGCCCGATGCTTTGATGAGCGCCGATCTGGCGATTTTCATCGGCCAATACTGCATGCCCAGCCCCGGCGAATACCGCTTCAATCCCGACATCAAAACCATCCGCGTGCATCCCGTGCCCGAAGACCTGGGCCGCAACTGGCCGCTTGATCTGGGCATCGTCGCCGACGAGAAAATCTTTCTCGAAGCCCTCGCCAACAATTTGCCGAACAAGAAACGCGACGCCTGGACGGCGGAGCTGGCCGCCGCACGCAAGAAATACGACGACCTGATTCACGGGCAATACGACCTGGGGTTGAAATACAGCCGCGACACCAATCACCTGCATCCGGCGGTGATCGGCAAGGAAGTCCACGACTTTTTGTACAAGGGCGACATTGATCCGAAGCAAACCGTGACGGGCCTGGGCGGCTGGACGATTGGGAATTACACCGGACGCTGGTTGCGCGCCAACCGGCCCGGTCAGGGCATTGTCTGCGCCTATCAGTACGGCGCGATTGGCCCCGACTTGGCGATGGTCATCGGCGCAGGCGCGGCGGTGCAACGCGGCGTCGGCCCGCAAGCGCCCTACAAAGGCGCGCCGGTGCTCTGCGTCACGAGCGACGCGGGCATTGCGTATAGCATGTTCGAGTTGGAAACGGCGGCGAAGTACAAGATTCCCGTCATCAATCTGGTTTACAACAACAACTCGTGGGGCATGTGGCCGAACGCCGTGACTTCGGCGCGTTCGATGCACATGTACGTCTTCCAGGAAAACCTGCGCTACGACAAGATGGCCGAAGGCCTGGGCGCGCGCGGCGAATACGTGCGCACGCCCGAAGAGTTGCGCGAAGCGTTGAAGCGCAGCTATCAGGCGGCGGCGAAAGACGGCCTCTCCACACTCATCAATTGCCAGGCGTTGAAAGAATTCACTTCGGCCAAGGATTATCCGCCGGGCAACGCGATGAATGCGGAACCGGGTTGCGGCGCGTTTGCGCATTGAAATGGCAGTACCGTCTCAGCCCGCGAACGCGGGCGTCAGCATAAAGCCCAGGGCGTCAGCCCTGGGTAGCAATCGTGTAACGTCGCAGGCCCGTGAAACGGGTGACAGACCAGTATCTGCCGCCCGCTTCACGGGCCTGTGATCTACTCAAATCACCGACCCAGGGTTCCGCGCGAAACGTGCTACACCCTGGGCTATATTCCGGCCACCCGCTTCGCGGGTTCAATTCGGAAGGCGTTTTCTTTCAAATCTATTTTTCAACCGTTCTGCAACAATCCTTGCTTGCCGCGTTGACGCCGCTCCATTTCCTCTTCAAACTTGCCCCGCATTCATTTTCACTTTTCCAAGGAGAATCCAAACCAACATGAAGCCCGCCCGTTTAACTGAATTCATGAGCAAGATGACGCCCAACAGCGTCGCCGTCTTTGCCAGCGCCCACGAAATTCGCCGCAATCAGGACACCGATTTCGAGTTCCGCCAGGACACGGATTTTTACTACCTCACGCGCCTCAACGAACCCGATTGCGTCGCCGTGCTGGCGCCAAACCATCCACAACACCAATACATTCTTTTCGTTCGCCCGCGCGTGAAAGAAGAGGAAATCTGGACAGGGCTGCGCGCCGGCGTCGAAGGCGCGATCAAAATGCACGGGGCCGATGCCGCGTATGACATCGCGCGACTGCCCGAAATCTTGCCGCAGTATTTGAACGACGCCGACACGCTGTATTACCGGCTGGGCCAGAATCAGCGGTTTGATTTGAAGTTGGTGGGGATGATCAAACGGCTGCGCGAGCGCGTGCGTTACGGCGATTACGGGCCGACCACGATCATTGATCCGGTCACCATCGTTCACGAGATGCGGCTGCGCAAAAACGCAGCGGACATCGCCGACCTGCGCCGCGCCGCCGCCATCAGCGCCGCCGGCCACGTCGCCGCGCTGAAACATTGCCAGCCCGGCATGTTTGAATACGAACTCGAAGCGCTGGTCGAATACGTCTTCCGCAAAAGCGGCGCGGCGGGCGTGGGCTATCCATCCATCGTCGGGTCGGGCTTCAACACGACGATCTTGCACTACAACACCAACAACGAGCAGATCAAAGACGGCGACATGGTGCTGATTGACGCGGGCGCCGAATACAATCTCTTCACCGGCGACATCACGCGCAGCTTCCCCGCCAACGGCAAATTCACCACGGCCCAGCGCGCGATTTACGAAGCCGTGCTCGCCGCCAACAAAGCCGTCATCGCCATGATCAAACCCGGCGTGCGCTTCACCGACTTGCACGACAAGGCCGTCGAAGTCGTCACCGATGAATTGATGGCCTTGGGGCTGCTGACCGGTGACCGCCAGGACATCATCGCCAACAAAGGCTACTTCAAGTTTTTCATGCATCGCACCGGCCACTGGCTGGGCATGGATGTGCACGATGTGGCTCGGTACAAAACCGCCGACGGTTGGCGCGTGCTCGAACCCGGCATGGTCTTCACGGTCGAACCCGGCATCTACATTGCCGAGGGCGCAGAAGGCGTCCCGGCGGAGTATTGCAACATCGGCGTGCGCATCGAAGACGATGTGGTCGTGACCGAAAACGGTTGCGAAGTGCTAACGACGGGCGTGCCGAAAGAAGTGAGCGAGATTGAAGCGTTGATGAAAGAGTCGGTGACGGTGGCGGTCTAAACAAAGCCTGGGTACGCAGCGCTTCCAGCGTGCAGTCGTGGCAAGGGACAGACAAATGCTGAAAGAAAAACCTCCGGCCTGCTTCTGTCCTTTGCCAAGCCTGCACGCTGGAAGCGCTGCGTACCCAGTAAAAAGCTATTCGTCCTGCCCGCCCCAAAGCGCGGGCAGCAAAAACAGCGCATAACTAAACAGCAACCACGCGCCCCAAGCGCCCGCGCCTGTCGCGTTCACATTCGGAAAGAACTGCGCAAAGAAATAGGTCGTCAGCACGTCCAGCAACATGCCTGGCACGGCGACGGCCAAGGCCACGGCTGCCCGTTGGGGCACGGGCACACGCCGCCACTGAAAGATCGCGCGCGCCAGCAAGGGCATCGCGATCAGCATGGCCGTGAAGTTGAACGCCATCCACGCCGCGCTATCGTGATGGAAAAAGTATTGCCCGGCCACGCGCATCGCCAATGTCGCGCCCAACCAAACCACGACGCCGATGACCAAAAACGGGGTGAGCGTGAAGCTCTGTGTCTGCTTGCCAAAAGCCAACCGTTCTGCTGATTCCATAAAAAGCCTCCTTGGGTAAATGTTGACTACCGTTGGCATTCCGCCTGAACTGCAAGCGGAGTCTGCGCCGAAGTCGGGCAACGTCGCAATTACCTGATAGGTAATGGAGCCGCCGCAACGCTGGTGTTATGCTGGGCGCGCTTTGGCTGAAACTGAGTCAGAAGGAAACCGCCGATGGCCGTCAAACAACCCAATCTTTGCGGCGAGTTGCTGCGCAACTGGCGTGAGTTGCGCCGCCTAAGCCAGTTGGAACTCGCACTCGAAGCCAACGTCTCGGCGCGCCATGTCAGCTTTATCGAAACCGGCCGCGCCCGGCCCAGTCGCGCGATGGTGCTGCGGCTGGCGAATGTGCTGGATGTGCCCTTGCGCGAACAGAATACGTTGCTGCACGCCGCCGGTTTTGCGCCCGCGTACCGCGAAACCAGCTTGGCCGATCCGCAAATGGCGCAGGTGCGGCAGGCGCTGGAATTGATCTTGAAACAACAGGAGCCGTTTGCGGCGCTGGTGTTTGATCGCCAGTGGGACTTGGTGATGGCGAATGCGGCGTATGCGCGAATGATTCAGCATTTCTCGCCCGAACTCGGGGCGCACATCGCGCCTTATGCCGTGCTCGCGCCGCCGCGCTTAAATCTGATGCGCATGCTTTTTGCAGCCAACGGCTGGCGTCCGTTGATCGCCAATTGGGAAGCCGTCGCCAAAGCCGCCCTGACGCGCTGGCGGCGCGAAATGCAGTTGGCGGGCGAGACAGAGGGCCGTCATTTGTTGCAGGAGATTTTGAGCTACCCGGGCGTGCCCGCGCGTTGGCGTGAACCGGATGTTGAAAGCGCGCAGGATTTGCTGATCCCGGTCGAGCTTCGCGCAGGCGAGCTTATGCTGAAGTTTTTCACGACGCTCACCACACTCGGCAGCCCGCAGGACATCACCTTGCAGGAATTGCATATCGAAGCGTTTCACCCGGTGGATGAGGCAACGGCGCAAATCGTGCGCGCGCTGGCAGGTTAAAAGGCAAACAGGATGAAGAGGCGTTGCGGCTTTGGCAGCGACTGCCAGGTACGCAAAAGCTTCTTCATCCTGTTGTTGTTTCCAGCTTGTTCGGCTGCTTCAGTCGCCCGAAACAAATTCCGGTGTCACTTCCGCCGCAGGAACTTCGATTGCGCGCGGCGCTTTCAAATAACTCCAACCGACCAGCCGCTGCGAATCTTCATCCCACAATTTCAACGAAGCGCATTTCAGACTCTGCCAGAATGTCAGTGTGGGCGATTGCTGAAAGAGCGGATTCTCTTCGTGACAGGCTTGCAGCTTGTAATTCGGAATCTTCGGGCTGAGATGATGAATGTGATGGAAGCCGATGTTGCCCGAAAACCATTGCAGCAGGCGTGGCAGCTTATAGAACGAACTGCCCTGCAACGCCGCCGTCGCATAATCCCAATCCTTGCCCCGCTGCCAATAGGTTTGCTCGTACTGGTGCTGCACATAAAATAGCCAGACGCCCCACGCGCCCGTGGCGATTTGCACCGGCGCCCACAACAGCAAAAAGGTCTGCCATCCCAGGCTATAGATCGCCGCGCCCCAAATCGAAAAGAGCGCCACGTTGGTCAACCAGAGGTTGTTGCGTTCGCGTGTGCCCGAATGTTTGCCGGTAAAACGCTGCCACCAGAGAAAGATGTAATGCGGCCCGATGCCGAAGGTGACCAGCGGATTGCGATAAAGCCGGTAGCGCAGGCGTTCAAATTTCGAGAGCGCCAGATATTCGTTGACCGTCAGCGTGTTGACATCGCCCACGCCGCGCCGGTTTAGATCGCCCGACGAAGCGTGATGAATCGCGTGCTCGCGCGTCCATTGATGATAGGGCGTATTGGTCAGAATGCCGCAGAGCGTGCCGACGAAGTGATTGGCGCGCGGCGCTTTGAAAAACGAACCGTGCCCGCAATCGTGCATGATGATAAAGACGCGCGTCATAAACCCGGTCGTGAGCGGCACCAATGCCAGCGTCAGCCAGTACGAAATCGCCAGGCTGCGATACATCAAGTACCACATCACGAAGAAGGGTACGAGCGTGTTGACGATTTGGAAAACGCTACGCCACACCTCTGGTGTTTGATACGGCGCAACCAATTGACGCCAAGCAGAGATTTGTTGTGGGGCTTTCGGTTGATGTTTGGACATACGTATCCTTTCCGGTGGCGAACACCGTTGCATGAAAGTTCAGACCGCCGACCTGCGAAGCCAAATGCCTGAAACCGGATGTATAAAGCGGGATGCGGTTCAGATGGGATGTAAATAACTTCTATCCAAGTGTGAGCGGGTGTGAGCGGGTGCAAAAGGATATTGCCACAGAACTGTGTGGTGAATTGTAACAGTTCCGTAATATCAAGCGATCAGTTGGAATTCGGTAAATTAGTTTGATTAAAACAGTTGCGGCATAGCCTCAGAAACACGCCTGCCGTCGCCGAAACGTTTCTGCATTGTTACCTCTTCAAGACGGCCCTGTTTCGAGCCGTTGGACAGTAGCTGGACTATGTTGAACCTCCGTTGTCAGCGTAACCCACAGACTTCCGCCAGTCCTGCACTGGTGCCGACACGCAAATTTATAAACGTGTCCTGACATCCGCCCTGCCACGCATCCTGACTGGCTTTGCTTTGTAATGATTCCCGCCAAGGCTGCACTTCACTGCGGCGAGGTGCGCGAGGACGCGGCAGATTTTTCACCGACTCAACTCAACTCAACAACAATATGAATGGCGAATGGCGCGAACGTGTCTGTTTGGTAACCGGGGGCGCGGGCTTCATCGGCGCGCATCTGTGCGAGCAGTTGCTGGCGCTGGGGGCGCGCGTCGTCGTGCTGGATCGCCATCGGCCCCGCCGGTCTTATTTCATCATGCAGGGCCTGAACGACCGCGTGGATTTCGTGTTCGGCGACGTGCGCGAATTGCAGGCCGTGCGCTGGGTGCTGGAACAACACGCGGTGGACACGATCTTTCATCTGGCGGCGCAGCCGCTGATTCCGCTGGGCAATGTCATTCCCCTTGAGACGCTCAGCGTCAACGCCCTGGGAACCTATACCGTGCTCGAAGCAGCGCGGCAGACGGCTGGGATCGAAGCTTTCGTTTACGCCTCCAGCGGCGCTTATTACGGCGACAGTTTGAACGATGCCGCGTTGGTTGAAGAGCAGTCTCCCACAGCAGCCGCGAATGTCTATGCGCCTTCGATCATCGCGGCAGATACGGCGGTGCGCGCTTATGCCAGGACGTTCAAATTGCCGACGCTGGCCTGCCGCTTTTTGAATGTGTATGGCGCGGGCGATTTGAATTTCAGCCGTCTGGTGCCGCGCGCCGTGCGCAATTTGATGCTGGAGAGTCCCTATCACTTTGGCGCGCGCGACGATGGACGCAGCAAACTGGAATTCGTCAATGTGCGTGATCTCGCGCGCGGTTTGGTGCGGGCGGCAGAGGTGCTGCATACGCGCCCCTGCACACGTGGCGAGGCCATCAATCTGGGCAGTGGCTATCCGGTTTCGTTGCAGACGCTCACGCGGCTGCTTAGCCGCAGTTACGATGGCCAGGAACGCGAACCGTGCTTTTGCGGCGAGCCAGCCGCGCAACCCTTGATCCGTTATTTGGACATACGCAAAGCCGAGCGGCTGTTAGCCTGGCGGCCAGAGATCGAATTGCAGGAAGGTCTGATGGAAACGCTGGCCTGGTATCGGCGCTTCTGGCCGCAGCTTCGCTAAAGTCGAACCACGCCAGATTGGTCTACGCGCCGACCCCTGAGCGCGCCAGGAGCGGGCGTTTAGCGTTCAAGCTTTGGCTTGTCCGGGCGCTGTGCGCCCGCAAACAAGCCAAAGCTTGAACGCTAAACGCCCGCCCGCCAGTGCGGCTTTTTCTGTTTGTGTTCCAAACCCGGTTGTTCCGCTTTAGCTGCCCGCAAATCCTTGCCATCCGCACATTAACGCAAGTACAATCCGCCCCTGATTGAAACATACAATGCATATTCACAGAGTAAGCCAAAGCGTAGATGTGATGTTCGGCAGGCTGCCTTTTCGATGGGCAAATAAGCAGCGCAGGAGTTTCTCCGCATGATCGGAACCGTCGCGGGTAATTTCAAAATCCTGGAAGAAATCGGTGAAGGCGGCATGGGCAAGGTCTATCGTGGCGTAGACACGATGCTCGACCGTGAGGTGGCGATTAAGGTCTTGCGCCCCGAACTGGTCAGCCAAACGCATCTGGTGGATCGCTTCCGGTCTGAAGCCATGACGCTGGCCAAGCTGAATCATCCCAACATCGCCATGCTCTATGCCTTCTTTCAGCAAGAGCAGCACTTTTACATGGTGATGGAATTCGTGCGCGGCGAGACGTTGGACAAACGCATTCGCCGCACCGGCTTGCTGGCCTACGATCAGGCATTAAAGGTTTTCCTCTACACGCTGGAAGCCATCGGCTATGCGCATTCGATGAACATCGTGCACCGCGACATCAAGCCCAACAACGTCATGATCACCGAGGCCGAAGAGGTCAAGGTCATGGACTTCGGCATCGCGCGCGTGGTCGGCAGCGAACGCATGACGCGCGAGGGTTCGATGATCGGCACGCCCGAATACATGGCCCCTGAGCAGATTCGCGGCCAGGACGTAGACCCGCGCACCGACATTTACGCGCTGGGCATTCTGCTCTATGAAATGCTGACCGGGCGGCTGCCCTTCATGAATCAAAACCAGTTTGAACTGATGCGCGCGCACATCGAATTCCCGCCGCCGCCGCCGCGCAAATACGCGCCGCATCTGCCCGAAAGCATGGAAACGATCATGTTGCAGGCATTGTCGAAGAAGAAAGAAGACCGCTTTGCGTCGGCCTACGAATTCCGCGATGCCATTCTGGCTTCGCCCGACCTGCCGACCGGCGCGTTGATGGGCCGCGCGACGCGCAGCGGTTCCGCGCCGATTACGCCAGCGCATTTCGGGCGGGTGAGCCAGGCGCAACAGGCGCTGCCGACCAGCCCGCAACAACGGCCCGCGCCGACTGACCGGCAAACAATGGATGTACGGCAATTCGAAGCGCAGCAACGCGCCGGTGGTCAGCAGCAACGCCCGGCCCAGGTGCCGCAACGTCAGCAGGCTGGCCCGGCTGCCCAGGCCCGCAGTGCGGATGCCAATGCCACCCAGGTTGTCAGCGCACCACTCCCATCCGCCAAAGCTGCCACCGCAAAGAAAGGCTTGCCACTTCCATTAATGATTGGCGCGGGGGTGGCGCTGGTGCTGGTCGTTGCAGTGTTACTTTGGTTTTTGAATCACGGAAAACAAACGTCCAATCCAAACGATCCGAATAAGGGCGGCACGACCGCCACCGGAAAAACGTTCAAGCCGGACTTGGTCACGCTGTCTGGCGGGTCGTACCGCATGGGCCGTCTGGACGAACCGAAAGCGGATGGCGAAGAAGATTTGGCTTGGGGTTACGCGCAATGGCCGGCCAACACCGTCACCGTGCTGCCGTTTGCGCTTGACCGCACCGAAGTCAGCAGCGAGGAATACGCGCAATTCGTCAAAGAAACCAATCACCCCGCACCCGAAGACTGGAACGGCAATGAACCGTTCACCGGCAAAGAACAATGGCCGGTGCGCTATGTTTCTTACGAAGAGGCCGAGGCCTTTGCCGCCTGGCGTTCCAAACGCGACAGCACACGCTATCGTTTGCCGACCGAAGAGGAATGGGAATTTGCCGCGCGCAATGGCGGAGATGCCGCGACCACCGTTTTCCCCTGGGGCAATCAATGGACGCCGGATTTGGCGAACATCAAATTCACCGAGCCGAAGATCGTCTCGGCCTACCCGCAAGGCGGTACCAAGCAGGGCGTGCTGAATATGATCGGCAATGTGGGCGAGTGGACTTCGACCCCGGCAGCCTATTACGCGGGCAACAACAAATTGGAATTGGACGCCGCCGCGCAAACCGCCAAAGTGGTGCGCGGTGGTTCGTACATCAGTCAACCCGATGGCCCGAAACCGATTCGCGTCACCGTGCGCGGCTTTCTCGATGCAAAGAAGAAAGACCCGACCATTGGCTTCCGGCTGGTGCGGAGCCAGTGAACCAACCGCTGCAACCGTGCAGCGCGCGCCTTCCAATTCGGTGTTGGTGCAGGCGCTAAAGTAAACAAGCTCGATTCAACTTCCCCAAAACTATCGGCTCTCGCCATGCATCCCTGACTGTTACCAAAAGAAATCCCGCCGCTTGCGCCCCGAGGCCACGGCGGTTGATCATTTTCCATTTTCACCACGGAGAAGACCCCGCAGAGGGAGATTCAGGAGAAACCGCAATGACAATAATACCCACGCTTCTGCAACGAAACTTGAAACTGTTGCTCGCAGTGACCCTTTCGTTGTTGATGATGCTGACCCCCTTGGCATCCGTTTCTGCCGCGACTTCGACCACCGCGACGAATCCGGGCCAGGACCCCGTGACCGGGGCCTTTGAAGGCACGGTCAGCAGCAGCCAGGGCGGCGCGGCCATCGCGGGCGCGGTCGTCCAATTCGTCAACACCGTGACCGAAGTCCCCGTCGCCAAACGCTCTGACACCCAGGGCCGTTTTTATCAGGGCCTCTTGCAACCGGGCGTCTATCGCATCCGCGTCAGCGCGACGGGTTTCAAAACCAAAGTCATCGAACAACGCCTGCTCGCGACGCGCGGCAACACGGTGGTGCCGCTGCCGGTCACGCTTGACCCTGACGTCGTCGCGGCGCAGCCGACGCAACCGAATCAACCCAACCAACCGGCACAACCGCCGCCGCCAGTTACGCCAGCGCCACCGACACCCGTGGTCAGCCTGCCGGAATCCGCCGAATTGAATGTCACCGACGGACGCCGGGGCGGCGCGTATACCGATGCCGAAATCGCCACGCTGCCGTTGGGCGATACGACCTTCACGCGCACCTTCGATAGCTTTGCGCTGTTGATTCCGGGTTTGGCGCTGCCGCCGCAAACGGGCCGTGTCGCGGGGCCGGGCGTGGGCGCGGGCGTAGGCTCAGCGGGCCAGTTCTCGGCCAACGGCCTGCGTTCGCGCGCCAACAACTTCCTGGTGGACGGTTCGGACAACAATGACGAAGACATCGGCGTGCGCCGCCAGGGCTTCTTTATGCTGGCGCCGCAACCGGTCGAGTCCATCAAAGAGTATCAAGTCATCAGCAACCTCGCGCCCGCGCAATTCGGACGCAACATCGGCGCGCAGGTCAACGCCATCAGCAAATCGGGCGGCTATGAAACGCACGGCGCGGTGTTCGGCTTGCTGAATACCAGCGCCCTGAACGCGCGCGACTATTTCGACACGACCAGCAGCGGGCAACCGACGCCGTTGCAGGGTTTGAATTTCAGCAATGGCGGCGCGGGTGTGCTGCGCAACGTTTTCATTTGTCCGCCCAGCGGCACGAATTGCGCACAGAAATTTGTGCGCAACCCGGCGGCGGGCCAGGACTCGCTGACCTTCGGACAAGCGGGCCTCGTACTCGGCGGCCCCTTGCTGCCGCGACCGAAGACCGATGCAACCGGCGCAACAGTTGGCTCAACCAAAAATGCGTTTTACTTCCTTTCGCTCGAAGGCTCGCTGCTGAACGCGAACAAAGAACAAAGCTTTGCGGTGCCAACCGTCGAAGAGCGCGGTTTTGCCCGCAGCGGCGGCACCGGTTTGGATGATGGCACGTCATTTGGCTTCCCCACCAGCAATCAAGGCGACGCGGTGTTTAGCTTGTATCCGTTCCCGAACAACAACGGTGGCGTGTATGGCCGCAACACCTACACGCAGATTTTGCCGGCCAGCGCGCAAGGCTACATTGCTTCGTTCAAAATGGATCACAGCCGCAAAATCTGGGGCCGCGATCAGTCGTTCACGGGCCGTTACAACCGCACGCACGATTGGCGCAACATCCCGGCCACGGGTGATGCACTCTTCGCCACGCTGCGTCCGAAAGTCGGCACGCAAAACTTCTCGTTTTTCTGGAACAGCGAACTCACGCACGAAGGTGCGACGACACCCTTCTTCAATCAATTCCGCGCCTCGTATGGCCGCACGCGGTTGAACTTTGAAGAAGAGCGCGATGTAGATCATCTGGCGCCCAGCGCCATCCTGCCCAACACGCCTTTCACGCTCAACGCGCCCTATCTGGCGAATTTCACCGTCCCCACCGATCAGCGCATCGAATATCTGCTCTATCCCAATCGCACCACCGAATTGGGCTTGCTGAGCACGCCTGGTTGCAATCCGAACAGCAATGCCACGCCCGTTTTCGGGCAGATTTGCAGCGGCGCGCTCGGCCCGATCGGACAAATCCTGATGCCGGGCTTCAGTCCGTTGGGCGTGGATGTTTATAACTTCCCACAGCGCCGTGTGAACAACACCTTCCAACTCGCCGACATCCTTTCGTTCCGCAAGGGCGAACACAGCGCGGCGCTCGGCGCTGACATTCGGCGTTCGCAGCTCAACAGCGATTTGCAACGCAATGCGCTGCCACAACTCGTGTTTGGCGGCGCGCCGGTTCTCAATTTCACCACGGCGCGCGGCTTTTTCCTGGACGGTTTTTTCCGTCCGGACAGTCTGGCGGCTTCACAAGCGGCCAGCGGTTTCTTCCAGTCGCTGGCGACGATTGACACGTCGGTGATCGGCTTGCGCAGCACACAATACAATTTCTTCATTCAGGACGAGTGGCGCGTGAAACCGAACTTCTCGCTGAGCGTCGGCATGCGTTACGAATACAACACCGTGCCGAACGAAGTGAACAGCATCATCGAGAAAACGTTCAACAGCACGAAGCTTGATCTGCCGAGCGTCGCCGGCCTGAAACAATTTCTGGCCGGGCGCGGGGACATCTACGATTCCGACCGGAACAATTTCGGGCCGCGCGCCGGTTTTGCTTACGGCAAGAATTGGGGCCTGAATAAACAGATGGTAATTCGCGGCGGCTATGGTTTGTTTTACGATCAAATCATCGGCGCAGTCACCAGCCAATCGCGCAATGTTTTTCCGAACTACCTGACGGTCAATACGGGCGGCGGGCTGCCGGGCGCCAAGATTCCCGGCACCAACGTCTCGTTTACTGACTTTCAACTCTTCAACCCGGCGCTGTCGTTGCCCGGCGCCAATTTCAGCAACGGACTCTGTTTGCAAGTCGTGCAAAACGGTTGCGCGCCGGGCCGTTTCTTTCCGTATGTCGTGCTGGGCACGCCGAACCGGTTGAATCCGAATCTGCCGTTGGACAACGTGGTCAGCGTTTATAACCGCGAGTTCCCCGGCGGTTTCGGCTTCACGTTGCCGTCGCGCGCGCTGAAAACACCCTTGGCGCATCATTACTCGCTCACGCTGGAACAACAATTGGCGCGCAACCTGACCGCCTCTGTCGGCTACGTCGGCACGCAGGGCCGCAATCTGTTGCGGCTGACGACGCCGAACCTGGGGCCGAATTTGAACATGATTTCGTCGTCAGCTTTCTATCAGATCAACCCGGACACAGGTTCGCCCATCATCAGCGGCATTGTGTTGGCGCCCGGCGTCAACATTGACAAAAATTTGAATTTCGTCGGCGGGCGTCCCATTCCCAACGCGGGCACGATCTATCTGTATCAAACGACCGCGCGCTCGCGCTACGATTCGTTGCAAGCACAACTGCGCGGTACGCTGCGCAATCAGTTCAACTTCCAGATTGGCTACGTCTGGTCACACGCATTGGATGACGCCTCGGACGTGTTCGATCTGGCGGGCGCACCGGCCTTGCCGCAAAACAGCCTGCGTCCGTCGGAATACGCTTCGGCAAACTTCGACACGCGGCATCGCCTGACCTACAACTTCCTCTGGACGCTGCCGGCGCTGGCGAATGCCCATGCCGTCAAGCGGGCAGTGCTAGGCGGGTTCGAGATTGCGGGCACGGGCCAGTATCAAACCGGCCAGCCCTTCACCGTCAACAGCATCAACGACATCAATCTCGACGGCAATTACACCGACCGCTTGCATTCGACGCGCGGCCTGGTCGTCAACGATGACCGGCGCGTGCGTCTGAGCTTTGCCAACAACGCCACCTTCAGCGAATTCTGGGGCACGATTGGCACGGACGGCGTCGTGGGCCGCAACACCTTCCGCGCCAGCAACTATCTGCTGCTCGATCTGGCCTTGGTCAAAAACTTCGCCTTCACCGAACGGCAGCGCCTGCTCTTCCGTGTGGACGCCTTCAATTTCACCGACCGCGCCAACTTCGCCATTCCGGTGCGCAATCTGGAAGCGGCGTCCTTCGGCTCGGCAGTGGACACCGTGACGCCAGGACGGCGCGTGCAGTTTGCGTTGAAGTATTTGTTCTAAACCAGGCACCCAAGCAAACTTGGCTATGACAAAAAGCCGCAGGCAGCAACCATCGAACGATGGTTGCTGCCTGCGGCTTTGTTTTTGATTCACGCTCACGACCTAGATCGGATTGCAGAGCGGTGTACGGGAAAAGGCGCGCTCCCGGTCAGTACCGCGCGCGTCAGCAAGCGGAGACTCTGGCTATACCATAAGCCGCCAGCGTTGGCGCAGCGCTTGCTCACGCGCGCGGTACTGACCCCACCGCGCCGCCCCGTACATTCAATTGCAAACTGATCTAATCGAACAAACTTTGCTGCGTTGTCGGTCGCTTGAAGGTGTTTGGGTACTCCTTTTTCACATAGCGTTCTTCGTTAAAGCCCAACCGCCGCGCGTGCACTTCAAACGATTTCTTGACCATCTCCCAATACGGCCCTTCGCCGCGCATGCGTTCGTGGAAGGCGGTTTTGTTGAGCACGCCGCCTTTGACCTCGCGCAACCGGTTGACGATTTTCTGCGCCTTGAGCGGCAGCCGTTCTTGCAGCGTTTCCAGAAAATACGGCTCGACATTACCCGGCAGGCGCAGCAGATTGATGAAGGCGCGCCGTGCGCCGCATTCACGCGCGCGTTCGAGCAGCGCCGGGATTTCGTGTTCGTTACAGCCCGGCACGATGGGCGCGAGGCTCAGGCCGACTTCGATGCCCGCGTCGGCCAAGTCTTTCATCGCGGCAAAGCGCGCCTCGGGAAAGGGCGCGCCAGGTTCCAGCGCGCGGCAAACTTCGTGATCTAAAAACGGGATGGTAAAGAAGACATCGGCGTGCGCCTGCATCGCCAGTTCAGCAATCAACTCTTTGTCACGGCGAATCAGCGCCGACTTGGTGATGATGCTGACCGGATTGCGGAATTCCAGGCAGACTTCCAGACACTTGCGCGTGAGTTGGTAATTGGCTTCGAGCGGGATGTAAGGGTCGGAGGTGAACGAGAAAACCAGCACCTCGCCTTTCCAGCTTTTCTTCATCAGTTCTTTACGCAAGAGTTCAGGCGCATGGACTTTGGCGACGATCTTGCGCTCGAAATCAGTGCCTGCGCCCCAGCCCAGAAATTCGTGGCGCGTGCGCGAGAAGCAGTAATTGCAGGCGTGCGTACAGCCGCGATAGCAGTTGATCGAATAGGTAAACGGAATGTCGGGACTGTTGTTGCTGGTGATGATCGTGCGCGTGGCGGTCTCTTCAAAGACTTCCAGCTTGGCTTCGGGCGGCTCGCCGTCCCATTCATTGTAGGTGTTCAGAAAAGGATTGGGCGGATTGTTGACGTAACGCATAACTGCCTTTCTTTGTGCCGTCCGGAACGCCAACCGCGCATAAAGTACCTAGCGCAGCTTCGTGGACGATGTTCATCGGGGTGCGGTAAACTCCCCCGCCGTCAACCAATCCAGGCAGACAAATATGAAAGCAATCCTTTCGGTCAGTTCAGTCAGTCTCTTTTTGTTGCTGCTTTCGGCACGCATCTTAGCACAAGCCGGACTTCAGCCCAGCGCCACGCAAAGCGGCCAATATCGCGGCTTCTGGATAGACACGTTCAACACAACCCTCAACAACCATAACGAAGTGCTGGCGATCATTGCCGATACCAAACGCGCCCATTGCAACGCGCTGTTCGTGCAAGTGCGCCGCCGGGGTGATTCCTGGTACCGCAATTCGCTCGAACCGCTGGCCGACCGCACACCAATCGAAGCAGGCTTCGATCCGCTGGCCGACCTGATCGCCGAAGCGCACGCCAACAACATCGAAGTGCACGCCTTCGTCATCGTCGGCGCGTTGTGGAATGGCAATCCAACCGCGAATCCACCGCGTCCACCTGAAAGCCCGCAACACGCTTTCAACCGGCACGGCTTCAATCAAGCGACGGGCAAACTTTACGAGGGCCGCGACAATTGGCTGACGCGCACCTTGCTGGCGGATGACGGGACGAACGTTTCATTCAACGGCCACCGCATCGGCAATGATTTCTGGCTTGATCTGGGGCATCCCGACGCCGCGCAATACACCTTCGACGTGCTGCTGCATTTGGTGCGCAATTACGATCTGGATGGCTTGCATCTGGATCGCATTCGTTACCCGGAAGTGACGGCGACGCAGAGTGGCGGCGCGAGCATTGGCTACAACGCCGTGAATGTGGCGCGCTTCCAAACGCGCTACGGCTTGGCTGAAGGCTCGACGCCCGCGCTGACGGATGCGCGCTGGCAACAGTGGCGGCGCGATCAGGTGACGAATCTGGTGCGGCGTGTGTACCTCAATGCCATTGCGCTCAAACCACGGTTGAAAATTTCGGGCGCGCTGATCGCTTTTGGCGGCGGGCCGACGACTGAATCAGCTTGGCAATCCGCCGAAGCGTACTGGCGCGTCTTTCAGGATTGGCGCGCGTGGACGGAAGAAGGCATCCTCGATCTGGCGATTCCGATGAATTACAAACGCGAGCACGTGATGTCGCAGGTGCCGCTCTTCAGTTCCTGGTATGAATGGACAAAGGATCACGCCTACGACCGCGCCGTACTGCACGGCTTGGGCAGTTATCTGAATTCGCTGGAAGGCACGCTGCATCAAATCCGCGCGAGCCTTGTCCCTTCGCGCCAAGGCAATCCGGCGATGAGCGGCGTCGTGTTTTTCTCATTCGCCAACACGAATGACGCCGTCGCGGCAAATCCCTTTACCGGCGGGCGCGATACGCCGCGCCGTGCGTTTGCCGAATTCGCTGCCGCGCTCACCACCGGCAAGTCAGTGGACGGCACGCAAAGTTACGAAGTGCCCGACCCCAGCATTCAGCCTGTCTTTCCGCAATCCGTGCCGGTGCCCGTGCTGCCGTGGAAAGCCGCGCCGCAACTCGGTCACGTAATGGGTTTGGTCAAAAACAACAAAGGCGCGGTGTCTGACACCGCCGAAGTCCTGCTCACGCGCCTCACCGCTGACATTCCGCCCACAGGCCGCGCGAACATCCGCACCACCACCGACGGTAATGGCTTTTATGGCGGCGTAGACCTTGCGCCGGGCCGTTATCGTGTGACCGTCACGCCCGTCGGCGAGCCGCCATACACCCCCGATGCGCCGGTGCGCGTGGTCGCGGGCAAGGTCACAAACTTTGACATTCTCTTGGAGCGCGGCGGCACGGTGCCCTATGGCGCAGCTTCGGTTTCCGCCGCCAGTTTCAGTGGCCCCACGCTCGCGCCCGAAACCATCGTCGCGGCCTTTGGCAACGGACTCGCAACCAGTACGGCAGCGGCTACGGGCCTGCCGTTGCCCACGACACTGGCAACGACGACGGTCAAGCTCAAAGACAGCGCGGGTGTCGAACGCGCCGCGCCGCTGTTTTTCGTCTCGCCGCAACAAATCAATTATTTGATTCCGGCGGAAACGGCGGCGGGCCTGGCTTCCGTTTCAATTGAGGTGTTGCGCGATGGTTTCCTGTTTTCTGTTTTGGGGAATCCACTCAACATCGTGCGCGCCGCGCCGGGATTGTTCACGGCCAACGCCAATGGCAGCGGCGCGCCGGCGGCGGTCGTCTTGCGCTTCAAAGCCGATGGCACACAAAGCACTGAATCCGTCGCGCAGCTCGATACCGCGCAAAACCGCTTCGTGCCGCAGCCTATTGAAGTCGGCGTGGAAGGCGACCGTGTATTCCTGATTCTCTTTGGCACCGGCGTGCGCGGCGCGGGGCCGGCTGAAACGGTGACGGCACAAGTGAACGGCTTGCCGCTGGACGTGTTGTTTAGCGGCGCGCTCAGCGGGTTTGCCGGGCTGGATCAAATCAACCTGCGCCTTTCGCGCGAAGTCTTGCAGGCGTTGGCGGGACGTGGCGAAACAGAGTTGTTGCTCTTCGCCGACAACCGTTTGGCGAATACAGTGCAATTGGTGGTGAAGGGGCAATGACCTGGGTACGCACGCTTCCCAACGTGCAGTCTCGGCGTCAGACGCTTCCCTTCCGGCAGGAATTGGTCTCGCGCCGAGACTGCACGCGGGGAGCGTGCGTACCCAGGCGCTAACGCGATTCGATAACTGAACTTACCTCTCTCAATCCGATGAGCAAAAACACGTTGCCAACAATTCTTTTATGCCTCCTCTTGATTGCGGCTGGTGGGCTGCAAGCGATGGCACAAACCACTGCACCAACGGTGCGACACCTGGAAATCAAACTTGAGCTTGACCGCGCGCAACCCAATGTGACAACCAGCGGCAAAGAGCGACTGATCACGCTCGCCGTGCCGCTTGAACAGGCCGCGCCATTCCTCGCGGTCGGCTTCGTCTGGCCGCAAGCCGCCGGGCAAACGCGCTTGAAACTGCGCAGTTCAGCGGATGGCGTAACGTGGAGCGAATGGTTGAAGCTGGCGCACGATGCCGATGCGACGAATGAAAATGGCGAGCAGGCAAGCAGCCTGGCGTTGTTACCAGCACAGACACGCTTCATTCAATGTCACAGCGAAAGCGACAAAGCGCCCATCCGCAGCTTGCGCGTCCTCTTCATTAGCCCCGGCGCAACGCCGCGCGGGATGCGGGAACAGATTCAAAGCAAAATTCAAACCAACGTCATGAGCCAGCAACCTTCGACCAAATATCCCAAACCGCCCGTCGTTACGCGCACCGAATGGGGCTGCCCCGACGGCCAGATCACGACGCACGGCACATTGAGTTACACCACCGTCACGCATCTGATCGTGCATCACACGGCGACCGGCAACACGGTGGCGAATAGCGACTGGCCCGCCGTAATGCGCAGCATCTGGAATTTCCACATCTTCTCGAATGGCTGGGCGGATATTGGCTATAACTATTTAGTTGACCCCAACGGCGTGATTTACGAAGGCCGCGCGGGCGGGGACAACGTGCTGGGCGCGCATTTCAGCGGCGTCAATGCCGGGACGCTGGGCGTTTCGATGATCGGCACCTTCACCGATGTCACGCCCAGCGAACAGGCGCTCAACAGCCTGCGCCGCCTCCTGGCCTGGAAAGCCGATCAGCGCGGGATTGATCCGACCAGCAAGTCGCGCCATGCGGCTTCGGGACTGGAACTCAACAATATCTCCGGCCACCGCGATGGGCCAGGCTCGACCGAATGTCCGGGCGATGCGTTGTATCCGCTGCTGCCCAGTTTGCGCGAAAGCGTGAAAGCTTTACTGACAAGCAGCGCTGCCGCGACCGTTTCCGCCGCCAGCTTCAGCGCCGACGCGCTCGCCGGCGAAGCCATCGTCGCCAGCTTCGGCAACGAATTGGCGACTGCGACGCAAGCGGCGGCGACGACACCGTTGCCGTTGAATTTGGCAGGCACGACCGTTGTCGTCCGTGACAGCGCCAATGTCGAACGCCCAGCGCCGCTGTTTTTTGTCTCACCGGGACAGGTCAATTTTCAAATCCCGGCCGGCACGAAAACAGGCCCGGCTGCTGTGTTGATCGGCAATCCCGCCGGACGCATCGCCAGCGGCACGATCACGGTTGAACCGGTCGCGCCCGCGCTCTTTGCCGCCAACAGCAACGGACGCGAGGTACCCGCCGCCGTAGTGTTGCGAGTCAAAGCTGATGGCGCACAAAGCTATGAACCCGTCGCCGTGTTCGATCAAACGCAAAACAAATTCGTGGCCACACCGATTGACGTGAGCAATCCAAATGAACAGGTTTTCCTGATCGCGTTTGGCAGCGGCTTCCGCAACCGCACTGCGCTGGCGGCGGTCGCGGCCCAAGTCGGCGGTGAACTCGCGCCCGTACTCTTTGCCGGGGCGGTCGAAGGCTTGGTCGGATTGGATCAATTGAACGTCCGCCTGCCGGGTAAGTTGGTTGGGCGCGGCGAGGTTGATTTCTTGTTGCAGGTGGATGGAAAAACCGCCGACACACTTCAGATTCGGATCAAGTAATTCGCATGAACTCATTACAAGCTGAGACCGCGCCGCGCCCAGCGCTTTGGCCCGCGCGCGTGCCGATTTACTACGGTTGGGTGACGCTCTTGGTCGCCGCGCTCGCGATGGTCGGCACGTTGCCGGGCCGCACGCAAGGCTTGGGGCTGATTACCGAACCGCTCATGCGCGACTTGGGGATTGACCGCGTGCAGTGGGCGCAGATCAATCTCTGGGCCACGCTGATCGGTTCGCTGTTTTGCGTGGGCATAGGCCGTCTGATTGACCGGCTGGGCAGCCGCGTCGTGCTGACTACGGTGACGCTGTTGTTGGGCGCGGTCGTTGTGCTGTTGAGCGCGGCCCAAAGCGTCTGGCTGGTAGCGGTGTTGATCACGTTGACACGCGGCTTTGGGCAAAGTGCGCTTTCGGTCATCAGCCTGACCATCGTCGGCCAATGGTTTGTCAAAAAGCTGAACCTGGCGATGGGACTTTATTCGGTGCTGCTGAGCATCGGATTTATGGTCGCCTTCCCGCTGACGGGCACGGCGGTTTTGCACAGCGGCTGGCGCGCGGCTTGGGCTGGCCTGGGGATGGCGCTCTTGCTGGGGCTTGCGCCGTTGAGTTGGGCGCTGATGCGGCAAACGCCCGAAGCGTGCGGGATTGCGTTGGACGGAGAGAAGCAAACGGCCCCAACAGCCGCAGATTTGACCGGCTACACCTTGCGCCAAGCTTTGCTGACGCCCGCTTTCTGGGTCTTTGCCTTAAGCAGTTCGGTGTACGGGCTGCTGGCTTCGGGCATCGCACTATTCAACGAATCCATTCTGGCCGAGCGCGGGTTTGACGCCGCCACTTATTACCGCACGCTGGTCATTACGGCGTTGACCGCGCTGGCGGGCAACTTTCTGGGTGGCTGGCTCAGTCAGCGTTGGACGATGAATCGGCTGATGGCAGGCGCAATGGCTTTGTTGGCCGGCGCGTTGCTGGCCTTGCCGCAGGTGCGCACGCAAGGGCAAGTCGCCGCCTGGGCGGTGGTCATGGGCGCGGCGGGTGGCGTCGTCATCGTCATCTTTTTTTCATTCTGGAGCCGCACTTTCGGACGTGCCCATCTGGGGAAAATTCAAGGCGCGGCGCAAGCGCTGACGGTACTGGCCTCCGCCCTCGGCCCGTTGTTGCTGGCAGCCTGTGTGACCCGCACGGGTTCTTATGCAACGGTGTTTTATGTGCTGGCCTTGGTGGTGGGAGGGTTGGGAATTAGCGCCTGGATAGTACCGGTACCGCCGGAATCCAGCTAAAGGCATCAATGGATGAGGCCTTTTTCCGCCAGTCTTAGCGGCGCGCTTCGAGCAGGTCAAAGGGCGAGGTCAGGCCCAGCAATTCCTGAAAGTGCCGGTTCTCACGCAAGCCGGAAAAATCTGCGTCGTCAAAGGCCTGTGAACGAAACCGCGGTTGAATTTGAATCGAACGGCGCAGGTAATCAAGCGCCTGTTCGTGCGAACCCGTTTGAGCGTAGGTCGCCGCTAAGGAATAGAGAAAATGCGGTTCGTTAGGGTTTAACCGCAAAGCCTTTTCAAAGAAATTGCGGGCCTGAGCAAAATCGCCCACGTTCAGGGCGTACACCCCACGGTCGTACAATTCATCGGCGGAAACGTTGCGCACCGGCACAACGGGTGCGGCAGTCAATTTCTGATGACAGACCTGCAAATACATCTGTGACCGGCTCAGGATTTCGACCTCTTGCGGAAATTTCTGTAACAACGTTTCAAACAGTTCTTTGGCCTCTTCAAACTGGCGCCGATTAAAGACCTTGACGGCCTGCTCAAACGCCCGTAACGCAGCCGGGGCCGCAGGTTTGCGGACTTCCGGTTTGGGCGCAGGTGGTGGTGGTGGTGGCGGCAAAATCTGCCGTAGCGTTGGCCTGGGTTTGTTGATAACGACCTGCGGCTTAACCAGCGGCTTTTCGCTTGGTTTAGCGGCCAAAGCCTGCGGTTTCAGGTCTTTCCGACGCGGCGGAGGCAATGGCTCGGCCCGGAAAGTTGCGGCGTTGCCAGACTTCGTGCTGGGTTTATCAGCTTTGCTTGACTTGGTATTTGCAGGAACCGGCTTCGTCGCAGGCGCGGACGCCCCCTTTTTGCTTTCAACGATCTTTTTCGCAATTGTTTTGGTGGGCTTCCTGACTGGCGCTGACGCGGCCTTTTTCGTCACGCCCTTTGAAGCCGTTGCCGGCCTGGTCAGCGGTTTGGCAGGCAAGCTCTTGCCAGGCTTTGCTTTAGCCGCTTTTGGCAAATTAGCTTTGGCGGGTATCGGAGCCGCCTTTGCTACTTTCGCCTTGGTTTTGACTTTGTTTTTGGGTTTGGCCTTTTTTGTGCTTGCTGCCATATTCAGTTCTTCCCGTTAACCGAATGGAAACCCTTAACAGCTTTGGGGTAATCCGCACGAACACAACCCGTTTTACGCCCCAATGCAACGCCATATGCATTGTAAGTGGCAGATTTATAACAGATTAGCGTTCCCAGTGTCAATTCACGCCTTTTTGGCAGCAGGTGAGACGGATGCTCAGGCAACCGGGCGAGGCGGGCATCTCGCCTCTCAATCTGTTGATTTTCAATGGCTTAAATAAGAAGCGCGGCAAATCAAAATTGCCGTTCCAGGTGCAAGTTCCACACGCAACCCCGCAATCATCAGAAATTGCTTCGCAAAACTTCAGGCGTCGCATCGGTTAATTTTAGGCTGGCTTCGCAACTTTCCACATCGGCGTGGGTCTTAACCCCACAGGTTCCACTCTTAGGCATAAAGCGCTTTGACCATCAAATAGCCGTCATCGCCATTTGAATAATAACGATTCATCCGCTGTACCACGACATAACCCAAATGTTCGTACAGTTGTTGCGCCGCCAGATTGTCAACGCGTACCTCCAGTCGAACGGTAATGATCCCGCGGGCGAGAAAGGTGCGTTCGACTTCGTGCATCAGCATACGGGCCAAACCGCGGCGGCGATGTTCGGGCGCTACCCCGATGGTGGTCAGATGGCCGCTGCCGTCTTCTTCGACTACGGCCAAAGCGAAGGCTCCCATTTCACCATCGTCCGCGCGTATTTGCCGCGCGATGGTGTGCGGATTGGACAGTAAAAAGCGGAACGTATCCCGCTCATAAGCTTCCCCATTCAAAAAACAGCGCAAATCAAGTTGCCACACCTCATTCAGGTCAGCCAGCGTCATGGGACGCAACGCACCTTTGAACGGCAGTCTATAGATGGGGTGGTACTGGAAAACCTGCATAAACCAGTGATCAGTGGTCAGTGGTCAGTGGTCATCTCTTCAACTAGCCACTGACCACTGATTACTAAACAATCAACATACAATCACCATAACTATAAAACCGGTAACGCTCTGCCACGGCGTGGCGGTACGCGCGCAAGACCAATTCACGGCCCGCCAATGCTGAAACGAGCAAAAGCAGCGAAGATTGCGGCAAATGAAAATTTGTCAGCAAGGCGTCCACGCTTTTGAATTGATGCCCCGGATAGATAAAAAGTTCCGTTGCGCGTTGTTCGGCGCGCAACATGCCAGCGGCATTGGCGGCGCTTTCGAGCGCGCGCGTCGCGGTGGTGCCGACAGCCAGCACGCGCTGGCCAGCGGCTTTTGCCGTATTGATCGTTTGCGCCGCATCTGCGCTGATTTCGTAATGCTCAGCCTCGATGCGATGCTCTTCGACCCGTTCGACCCGCACGGGTTGAAAGGTCGCATAGCCAACGTGATGGGTAATCTCAACGATCTGCACGCCGCGCGCTTTCAATTCATCCAGCACGCGCGGCGTGAAATGCAACCCCGCCGTCGGCGCGGCAATCGCCCCGCGCTGTTTGGCAAAGACCGTTTGATAACGCGGCTCATCCAGCCGTTCGGCAGTGTCGCGTTTGATGTAAGGCGGCAGCGGCGTATTGCCGATTGCATCCACCACCTGATTGAAATCGCCGTCGCAGGTGAAGCGGATGTGGCGCTTGCCGTCTTCCAACAGGCCGGTCACTTCGCCGCGTAACCGCCCCTCGCCGAATTCCACTTGCGCGCCCACTTTTAAGGCCCGGCCCGGACGTGCGATGACTTCCCATTCGTTGGTGGCGGCGTCGAGCAACCGTGACAACAAGGCTTCGACCTGGGCTCCACGTTCGCCCATCGGCAACACGCGCTGCCCGCGCAACCGCGCCGGAAAGACGCGCGTGTTGTTGAGCACGACGACATCGCCCGCGTTGAGCAGCGTCGGCAATTCGGCAAAGGCGCTGTCGCGGAAGCTTTGCGCCGCGCGCTGAACGATGAGCATGCGCGAACGGTCACGTTGCGCCAGCGGTTCTTGCGCGATCAATTCATCGGGCAGGTCAAAATTGAATTCAGAGATGAGCATCCTATTTACTGTCGTTTGGGGCGCTCCTTTAGGTCGAAGATAACCACCATGCCGCCTCGTGGCCCCTCCTCAATAACGAACTTGCTTTTTGCTCTATCGAATATCCCAAGCGCCAATATCTGCTGGAAGTCGCGTTTAACTTGCGCCTCATCATATTTCTCGCCCGGCGTGGTTTTGATGTGTTTGCGTAGTTCTTCTGCTGTGATTGAACGATAACCTCTGAGTTCAACGTCTTCCACCAATATGCTTTGCGCTTGTGCCACCGCAAACAGACACAGGGCAAGCGGTAACGCATAAATAAGCCATTTTGTATTTCGCATCATTGCCTCCGTTTTGAAGCTACCTCATTGAAACAGCCCCTGCTGGTCGCGCTCGCTCTTCGGTTGCCAGCCGATACCGAAATGGTTGTAAGCCGCCGGCGTCGCCATGCGCCCGCGCGGCGTGCGATTGAGGAAGCCGATTTGAATCAGGTACGGCTCATAAATCTCTTCAATCGCATCTTTCTCTTCGTTAATCGCCGCCGAGATGGTGCCGACGCCGACCGGGCCGCCGTTGAATTTTTCGATAATCGTCAGCAACAGCTTGCGATCAATTTCGTCCAGGCCGTAGCGATCCACTTCCATCCGATTCAGCGCGTCGGTGGCGATTTCCGCCGTGATGCGCCCGTCGCCTTCGACTTCGGCAAAGTCGCGCACGCGGCGCAACAGACGATTGGCGATGCGCGGCGTCCCGCGCGAACGTTGCGCGAGGGCCTGCGCGCCTGCTTCTTCCAGTTGCGCGTTCAAGATTGCCGCCGAACGCTCGACGATGATTTGCAGGTCTTCGACCGGATAAAAATCGAGATGGAAGTTGATGCCGAAACGCCCGCGCAACGGCCCCGAAAGCATCCCTGGCCGCGTCGTTGCGCCCACCAGCGTGAAGCGCGGCAAATCCAGCTTGACCGAACGCGCCGACGGCCCCTGCCCGATGATGATGTCCAACTCGAAATCCTCCATCGCCGGATAGAGAATCTCTTCGATAGCCGGATGCAGGCGGTGAATCTCGTCAATAAACAGCACATCGCCTTCGCCGATATTCATCAGCAGCGCCGCCAGATCACCGGCTTTTTCGATCACCGGCCCGGCGGTCACTTTCATCTGCGCGCCCATCTCGCGCGCGCAAATCGCCGCCAATGTCGTTTTACCCAAACCCGGCGGGCCGTTGAGCAGCACGTGATCGAGCGCCTCGCCACGGGCGCGGGCGGCTTTGATGAAGATGTTCAGGTTGTCTTTGACTTTTTTCTGGCCGATGTATTCGCGCAGGAATTGGGGGCGCAGCGAGAGTTCGATTTGCTGTTCGTCATCCATTGAATTGCTGCCGACCAATCTGGCCGCCGCTTGCTCAGGCGTTTGTTTCTTGCTTGCCATAAAAAATCCGTTTGTCCCTGGGTACGCAGCGCTTCCAGCGTGCGGGCGTGGCGTCAGATTGACTGACGCTGAAAGAGAACCCTTCGGCATTCATCGGCCTGATGCCACGCCCGCACGCTGGAAGCGCTGCGTACCCAGATAATCAGCGCGCCAATGCACGCAACGCCAATTTCAACGCCGTCTCAAAGCTCGCGTCCGCATTCTCTTTGAACACATTTCCCACCGCTTTTTCCGCCGCCGCTTTCTGATACCCCAAATTCACCAGCGCCGAAACGATGTCGTCGCTGAGCGCATTGGCCACCGCCATGTAATCCGACTGCACCGGTTCGGCCTGCGCCGCCACGCTCAGTTTCGCCACCTTATCGCGCAACTCGACGACCAGGCGTTCGGCGGTTTTCTTGCCGACACCGGGGATGTTGGTGAGCCGCGCCAGATTGTTATCACGCACCGCGCGGATCAGATCATCAGCGTTCATTCCCGACAGCAGGGTGATCGCCAATTTGGGGCCGACGCCGCTGACGCTGGTCAGCAGCAGGAACAACTGTTTCTCGCGGTCGGTGCGAAAGCCAAAGAGTTGCAAGGCGTCTTCGCGCACATAGGTGTATGCGCGCAGCGAGACATCCGCGCCGATTTCGCCCAAGTCATAAAAGGTCGAGAGCGGGACGGTCAGTTCGTAACCGACGCCGCCCACGTCAACGATGACGGAGTTAGGTTGTTTTTGGATTAGTTTGCCTGCGATGTGTGCGATCAACGGTGGCTCCTTATGAGTTGGCAGTTGGCAATTGGCTGTTGGCAGTTTCACCGAACCTTGAAGTGCTGTCTGCCAACCGCCAACTGCCAACTGGTCTTGCAGTTTACGTAGCGCGGCTAAAGCCTGTCAATTTGCCCTCCAAAACGCTGCGTTGACAGTTTTGCAGAGGCTGCGCTATCGTGACTTCTCGATTGCTAAAGGCTTTTCCCCGTGTGTTTTTTGCACTTTCATCGCATTGACCAGCGCGCTAGAAATGAAGACAGAGAAGATTTCGGAACTCACCACCAATCGCCTCTCGGTGTATTTGCGCTGCTTGAATGAATTGGAAACGGCGGGCATTGCGACCATCTCGTCGCAAGCGCTGGCCAAACAATTCAATTTGAATTCGGCGCAGATTCGCAAAGACCTGGCGTACTTTGGCGAGTTCGGAGTACGCGGCGTAGGTTATTTTGTCAAAGAGTTGCGCCGTCACCTGCTGGAAATTCTCGGTTTGAATGAGAAGCGCCGCATCGCCCTCGTGGGCGCAGGCAATCTGGGCTTGGCGCTGGCCAATTATCAAGGCTTCAAGCGCGACACCTTTTGCATCGTTGCGCTCTTTGACGATGATCCGCAAAAAGTGGGCACGCAAACACCCAGCGACTTGCCGATTCATTCGACCGAGCAATTGGCTGGGATCATCGAACGCGAAGAAATTGACATTGTGATCATTGCCGTCCCCGCGCCAGCCGCGCAGCAGGTTCTAGACCGCGTCACGGCAGCAGGCATCAAGGCTGTGCTCAACTTCGCACCCGTCGTGTTGAATCCGAAAGCGGGCGTAAAGGTCAAAAACGTGGATTTATCGGTGTCGCTGGAAAGCCTTTCTTATTTCCTGGCGCACCCCAGCAATGAAGCGATAACGGTCAATCACCTCGATCTATTTCGGGTTGAACCGCTGGAAAGCGGAAAGTCGGCCTAACGCACATTGAACTCATGATTGACGAGCAGAAAGTTAAAGAACACATCGTCGAGATTGCCACGCGCTGTTACGACCGCGGCTTGCTGGTCGCGGGCGACGGCAACATCAGTGTGCGCGTCGGCGAAAACCGGCTGATTGCCACGCCCTCTGGCGTCAGCAAGGGCTGGATGAAACCGGAGATGATGTGCGTAGTGGATTTGGCAGGCAACTCACTTGAAACATCGGAATACCAAGTCTCGTCTGAGTGGCCGATGCACCGCATTATTTATGAGCAGCGCCCGGACATTCACGCTGTCTGCCACGCCCATCCGCCACACGCCACCGGCTTCGCCGTCGCGGGTCTGTCACTCAGCAAAGCAATCTTGTCTGAGGTCGTCTTGACGCTGGGTTGCGTGCCGCTGGCGACTTATGGCACGCCTTCGACGCGCGAATTGACCGATGCAATTGAGCCGTATCTGGAATTCCACGATGCGTTGTTGATGGCGAATCACGGCGCGGTGGCCTATGCCACGACGCTGGAGCAGGCGTTCAACAAACTCGAAACGCTGGAACACACCTGCAAGATCAGCTTCATTGCGCGCACGCTGGGCAACGAGAACGTCATCCCTGACCGCGCGATTCCGAAGCTGTTTGAAATCCGCGAACGCAATGGCGCGCTGCCCTTTGAGGCGCGCACGGGACAAGCTTGCGGAATAGGAACTAGCGCGGCTGTCAGCCAGGGAGAGGGCGAAACGGTCACCTTGACGCGCACGGAGTTAATCGAATTGCTAACCGCTTCAGCACAACTGCTGCAACGGCAATCTGAAAGGAGCACTTATTAAAATGGAAGCACTCGGAATGATCGAGACCAAAGGCTTGGTCGCCATGATCGAAGCCTCTGACGCGATGGTCAAAGCGGCCAACGTCACACTGGTCGGCTACGAAAAGATCGGCGGCGGCTTCGTCACCGCCATCGTGCGCGGCGATGTCGCCGCCGTCAAAGCCGCCACCGACGCCGGCACCGCTGCGGCCCGTCGCGTCGGCGAACTGGTCAGCGTCCACGTCATCCCGCGCCCGCATTCGTCCGTAGACGAAGCCCTGCCGGTCGCCATCGCCTCACGCAAGAAATAGTTCTAAGTTCTGGGTTCTAAGTTCTGGGTTCTACGTTCCCGATTCTAGCGCCAACTAACGTAGAACCCAGAACTTAGAACTTAGAACTCAGAACCTGGAGTTCTATGATTATTGGACGCATCATCGGCACCGTCGTCGCCACACGCAAAGATGCGCGGCTGGAAGGCAAGAAACTCCTGCTCGTGCGTCCATTGACGCTGACGGGCGAGGATGAGAACAGCTATCTGGTCGCCATTGACACGGTTGGCGCGGGCTTCCGCGAAAAGGTGCTGGTCGTATCGGGCAGCAGCGCGCGGTTGGCGGATGGATTAAAAGATAGGCCGGTGGATGCGGCGATTGTGGGGATTATTGATACGGTGGAAGTGACGGATTGAAGTACATGGAAGTAACGTTACCACTCGCGGCAAAACCATTTGAACAAGACATTCAGCACGCTGTCGAAATCTTGAAAAGCGGCGGTTGCAGCGAAGTCTTCCTGTTCGGCTCACTGGCGGAAGGCCGCGCCCACGAACATTCCGACATTGACTTAGCGGTGCGGGGTTGTCCGACCGGCGAGTTCTTCCCTCTGTTTGGTGAGCTGATGTTTGAGTTGCACCACTCCGTTGACCTGATAGACCTCGACGCGCCTGACCCCTTTGCGCAATTCCTCTTGCAGCATGGAGTGCTGAAACGTGTTGGATGAGCAAGTTGCCGCACAAATCCGTTTTGAATTAACTCAGCTTGAACGCCTACTAGCGTCCTATCAAGATCTGCTGGCGCGCTTCGCACAAACGTCTGCGAGCGAACCGACGTTGATTGAAACCACGGCTCTGGCTTCGGTTTTACACTCCTTCTACACCGGTCTGGAAAACATTTTTCGACTGGTCGCCAAACGCATAGATCAGCAACCGCTCAGCGGCGAACGCTGGCATCAGGGCTTGCTGGATCAGATGTCGCAAGCGACTGACAAGCGCGCGGCGCTCCTCACGGCGGAAACCGGCAAGCGGCTGCGCGAGTATCTGGCCTTTCGTCATCTCTATCGCCATTCGTATTCCAACTTCCTCGATTGGCGGCGCTTAGCGTTGCTTGCCGTCCCTTTGCCTGAGTTGACACAAACTATTCAAACAGAAGTTGAAGCCTGGTTGCGAAATGCGGCGCCAAGCAAGCACTGAGACTTTGATATGAGCACCATCCGTCTCGCACTCGCCCAAATCAATCCCACTGTCGGCGCTTTCACCGCCAACACCGCCCACATCATCGCGCACATCGAACGCGCCCGCGCCGCCGGAGCCGACATCGTGGCCTTCCCAGAGTTGTGCATTCCCGGCTATCCGCCCGAAGACTTGCTGCTCAAGCCACAATTCAGCGCGGCCAATTTGCGCGCGCTGGATGAAGTCATCGCGGCTTCGCACGGCATCGTCACGATTGCAGGTTTCGTAGACAAGACCGCTGACATACACAACGCCGCCGCCATCATTTGCGATGGCGCACTCAAGGGCGTGTATCACAAACAGTATCTGCCCAATTACGCCGTC
Organism: Acidobacteriota bacterium; assembly: GCA_016196035.1. NCBI lineage: Bacteria > Pseudomonadati > Acidobacteriota > Acidobacteriota bacterium. The sequence goes on from JACPYM010000053.1 coordinate 43,554, forward strand.
TTCGATGAGTTTCGTTATTTCGACGCGGGGCAAAGTGCGCCGGTCTTCAAGCTGGGCGACGTAACCATCGGTGTGAATATCTGCGAGGACATTTGGTATCCGGGCGGGCCGACGCAAGAGCAGGCGCTGGCCGGGGCGCAATTGATCATCAATATCTCGGCTTCGCCCTATCACGCGGGCAAGGGGCACGCGCGCGAACGGATGATGGCGACGCGGGCCGAAGACAATGCCGTCGCGCTGGCTTACGTCAATCTGGTCGGCGGGCAGGACGAGTTGGTCTTTGACGGGCAAAGCCTGGTGCTAGACGAACGCGGCGAATTGCTGGCGCGCGGCAAAACGTTTGAAGAGGACTTCATCATCGTTGACCTGAATGCCGAGCGCGTCTTTAACGAACGATTGCACGATCCGCGACGGCGGCAGGAGCGGTTGCTCAGTCCGCCCATTGAACAGATCGTTTTGCGCGAGACAGTCGTCACCGCAAAAACGGATAAGGCCAAACCTGTGTTGGCCGAACCGCTCGAAAAGGTCGCCGAGGTTTACCGGGCGCTGGTGTTGGGCACGCGCGATTACGTGCGCAAGAACGGTTTCAAATCCGCCGTCATCGGTTTGTCGGGCGGCGTGGATTCAGCGCTGGTTGCCTGCGTAGCGGTAGACGCGCTGGGCGCAGAGAATGTGACCTGCGTGTTCATGCCAACGCGTTATTCCTCCAGCGAGAGCGGGCGCGATGCCGAATTGCTCGCCAAAAATCTGAGTTGCCATTATCACGTTGTCGCGATTGAAGAGACCTTCAAACAGTATCTGGAAATGCTCGCGCCCGTCTTTGCCGGGACGCCGCTGGGTGTGGCCGAAGAGAACATTCAGGCGCGCATTCGCGGCAACATTCTGATGGCGCTGTCGAACAAGTTCGGCGCGCTGGTGCTTTCGACCGGCAACAAGAGCGAGATGAGCGTCGGCTATTGCACGCTGTATGGCGATATGTGCGGGGGCTTCGCGGTCATCAAAGACGTGCCGAAGACGCTAGTGTATGACATTTGCCGCTGGCTGAATCGCAACAGCGAAGTGATCCCTGATTACATCATCACGCGCCCGCCCTCCGCCGAGTTGCGCGAAGACCAGAAGGACACCGATTCCCTGCCCCCTTACGACGTGCTCGACGCGATTCTGGAACGTTATGTCGAACAGGACTTGAGTCTGGACGCCATCATCGCCGACGGCTTCGACGCCGAACTCGTGCGCCGGATTGCACGCATGGTGGACATCAACGAATACAAACGCCGCCAAGCCGCCCCCGGCGTGCGCATCACCACGCGCGCTTTCGGACGCGACCGCCGGATGCCGCTGACCAATCAATTCAGGGGATAGTTGATAGTTGATAGTTGATAGTTGATAGTTTGGCTAGATAGGCAACTATCAACTGTCAACTATCACTTGCTTATGAACCTGCCCAATCTGCTCACACTCCTGCGCATCTTCCTCGTGCCGATTTTGGTCGTCGTGCTGCTGACGCGCTTTTCGGAAGATTACGTCGGCTTGCCGCAGCACATCGCGGGGCTGGCGTTGTTTTTGACGGCGGCGATTACCGATGCGCTGGATGGTTGGCTGGCGCGGCGGCGCGGGCAGGTATCAAAGCTCGGCACGCTGCTCGATCCGATTGCAGACAAGCTGTTGATCTCTTCGGCCTTTATTTCGCTGGTTGAAAACCGGCTCGCGCCGGCCTGGGCGGTGGTGATTATTTTGGGCCGCGAATTCGCCGTGACGGGCTTGCGTTCGGTCGCGGCGACCGAAGGCTTTGTTATTCCGGCGTCGCGCGCGGGCAAGATCAAAATGTTTTCGCAAGTCGTGACGGTGTCGCTGCTGATTTTTTCTTCGGTCAATGGCGGGCCGCCGACGCAAACGCTGGCCTTCCCGGTGCTGCAATTTTGGGAGGTGCCAGAGATGCACACCGCGCTCGCACATTTGCGCGGCGCGGGCGCGTTCACGTTGCGCGACTTTCAGATGATGATGTACGGGCTAGGACGCGGGTTGTTGTGGCTGGTGGTGATTTCGTCGTGCTGGTCAATGTTCGGGTACTTCAAACATTTCTATTTCAGCGCCCGCGAACGCTACAACCTTACGGCCAAAGCCGAAAAAGCAAACTAGGCTGCCACACCGTTGATCACCAAATAACTCCGGCAACCCGCCATAGCGCAGCCTGTCTCTGTGTGCAGTGTGTAAGATCGAAGTAAATCAATCACCGCCGTGCGCCCTTTGCCGTTTTCCATCTGTCCACTTGCTGTGGTTCCGCCCGGCGGCAGTTGTCGGGCGCGTCTGTGAGATTACTAGATCAGTTTGCAATTGAATGTACGGGCGGCGCGCTCCGGGGCAGTACCGCGCGTCAGCAAGCGGAGACTCAGGGTGTGCCGTATTGCGCCAGCGTTGACCCACCGCTTGCTGACGCGCGCGGTACTGCCCCGGAGCGCGCTTTTTCTCGTACACCGCTCTGCAATCCGAGCTAAAGGGCAACGTTCAGCTTGAAACACCGAGGGCAATCAACGTTGCGCAAGTGTTGAAGTATCACGAAGGTCAACCGCAGGTTTTGTATTTTTGAAAGATGTGGCTACTTAAAAAATGCGAGCGCTGCGCAACGTTACTGTCACGCATCGCTCGCCCTGTTTCGGCCCAACGACAGGTGGTCAGGGCTGTTGTACGGTAAACGCGCTGGCCAGCGTGGCGGAACCACCGCCCGGATTGGTGACCGTGATGGAACGCGCCCCCAACAAGGCGTTACTGGTGATGACCAGTCGGGCAACCAATTGCGTGCTTGAAACAAACGTCGTCGTCACCGTGATGCCGCCCTTGTTGATCGTCACGTATGACGTATTGTTAAAGCCTCTGCCGTTCACCGTCATGGTCACGGTTCTGCCCTGTTTGCCGACATTGGGCGAGACGCTGGTGATGTCCATATCAGGCGGCGTCGCCGACACCACGACCTCCTGCACCACCTCGCCGGAAGCCGGGAAAGCGGCGTTATCGGTTACGACCAGTTTGATTTGGTGCGTGCCCAGCGGCAAGGTGACGGTCGCCTGCACGCCACTGGCGATCTCAGTCGTTCCTCTGAACCACTTGTAAGCCAGTTGATCTCCGTCGGGATCGGTCGAGTCGGAACCATCCAACAGGACAGGCGCGTCGGTGCCGTTGCCAGCAAAGATTTGCGCGGGCAAGTTCTTGATCCGTGCTACCGGCGCGCGATTGCCTTGGGTGACGGCCTGCACCGTGATGTTTTGCACGGCGGTCGAAGCGCTCGCGCCTTTGTTGTCAGTGACGAAGAGCCGGATGGCGTGTTGCCCCGGCGCCAGTTGCGCCGTCACGGTTTGTCCAGCCGCAATCTGCGTCGCGCCATCAAACCAGGCGTAAGTGATGGGGTCACCGTCCGGATCGGACGAACCCGTGCCATTCAACGCGACTGCCGCCGTCGGCGAGCCATTGGGCGCAAAGTAGGTCGCCGATAACGTATTCATCACAGCCACTGGCGGGTTGTTATTCGGGTCGGTAATGGTAATGGTGAATTCCGGCGTCTGGCCCGTCGCGCCTTTGCTGTCGGTGGCCTGCACACGCACGGTATAGACACCGGCGTTGCTCCCCGCCGGATTGATGAAGAGCGTCGCCGTGCGCGCCGCCGCGTTGGCATTGGTGACCGTCACAAAGGATAACGCAGGCACCAGCGTGAACGTCACCGTATCGTTGTCGGCATCCGTCGCAGACAAGGCGACGTTGAGTTGTTGCGATTTACTGAGTGTCGCACTAGCGACATTGTCAGGCACGGGCGGACGATTCGTCGCCCCGGCGGGAATCAAACGCCGCACGCGCAGATTGCCGGTGTCGCAGAAGAACAAAACGCCCGTTGAAGCGTTGCGCGCCAATGCGGTCGGCGTATTGAGCAGCGCGCTGATGGCCGGGCCATCGTCGCCGCTGTTGCCCGGATTGCCCGTGCCCGCGATGGTGCTGATCTTGCCATCGGTGCCGACGCGGCGAATGCGTTCGCCATCCGTTTCGGTAATGAAGACCGTGCCCGCGCCATCCACCACGACATCGGTTGGCGCATTCAACCCCGCCGCCGTGGCCGCCGCGCCATCGCCGCCCGAGGTGGCCGTGCCCACACCGGCGAAGTTGGCAATGACATTTCCGCTCACGCGGCGCACACGATTGTTGCCGCGATCCACGACAAAGACTGCCGCGCCATCCGTGGTCACCGCGACGCCGGTCGGCGTATTGAGCTTGGCGGCTGCCGGTGCGCCACTGTCGCCGCTGTTGCCGGGTTGACCGTTGCCCGCGAAGGTCGTCGCGTTACCGCCGCTCACGCGCACGAGGCGGTGATTGTTGGTGTCGGCAATATAAACGAGGCCCGCACCATCCACGGCGACTGCGCCGGGATAGTTGAGTTGCGTGCTGGTGGCCGCTCCGTCGGCGTTCATGCCGGCGAGACCGGTGCCCGCAAAGGTGGTGATCGTGTTCGTCGCCAGATCAATGCGGCGGATGCGGTGATTGCCGGTGTCGGCGACATACAGGATGTTGCGTGTCGTGTCTACGGCCAAGCCAGTTGGGCCGTTAAAACGGGCTTGCGCGGCTACCCCGTTGTCGCCGGCAAAGCCTTTGACGCCGGTACCCGCGAACAGACTGATGTTGCCTGAGATATTGACGCGGCGGATGGCGTGGGCTTCATGGTCGGCGATATAAACATTGCCGGTCGCATCCACGGCGACGCCGCGCGGTTCGCGCAGCAACCCCGTCGCCGCGCTGCCGCCGTCGCCCGTGCTGCCATAGCTGCCATTCCCGGCCAGCGCGGAGATGTTGTAATTGGTGGCGTTCGGATCACCGCCGCCCGTGCCCGAACAATTCGTCCCCGTGCAAGTGATCGTGACCTTGAACGTCGCCGTGCGCGTATTGCCCGCGATGTCGCTGGTCGTCAGCGTCACGGTCGTCACGCCCGTCGGGAACGTCGTGCCGGAGGGCGGCGCCGCCGTGACCGGGCGCACACCCGAAACCAAATCGGTCGCCGTCGGCAGCGTGAACGTAATCACTTTGCCGTTGCCCGATGTAATCGTGTCGGTGATGTCCGCCGGTTGGCTGGCAAAGCTGGGCGGTGTGGTATCAACGACGGCTAAGGGTTTGGCCGTGGTGGTGGCGGAATTGGTAGCCGAATCGGTCGCGGTAAAAAGCAGCGAATGCTGACCCAGCGCCAGCGTCGGGCTGATGGAAAGCGCCGTCCCGATGGTCGCGGCGGGCAGATTGGGCCGCGCGTCCGTCCAAACAAAAGTCATCGTGTCGCCGTCGGGATCGGTGGCCGTCGCCGTCAATTGCACCAGCGCGCCATTCGGGCCAGTGGCTTCGACGGTGGCGGGAATGTTGCCCGAATCCACGACGGGTTTGCCGTTGACGTTGTTGACGGTGATTTTGACGGTCTTGCTATTGCTCCCTGGCGGTGTGCCGTTGTCCGTCACGGTGAAGGTCACATTGAAATCAACCTTCGCGTTCGGCTGATTCGGCACGACATCGAAACCGGGCGTCCAACTGAACGCGCCGGTGGTGGCATTCAATTCAGCATTCGCTGGTAACACGGGTGAACTGGTCATACTGTATGTCAGCGTCTGACCCGCATTGCTGTCACTGGCAGAAACCGTGAATTGCAGCGCGCTGCCTTCATTGACAGTCTTGTCGCCGGGGCTGGTCAGCACTGGATCAACGTTGGGCGGCGAACTGGTTTTGCGAATGCGATTGTTGCCCGTATCGGCAAGCAGCAATTGCACGGGGCTGCTGTTGGGAATCACCGTCAAGCCCAGCGGCAACCCCAGCGCCGCCCCGATGGCCGGGCCGCCATCGCCGCTGAACCCGATGTCGCCATTGCCCGCCACCGTGTCAATGATGCGCGTATCGGCGTCCACACGGCGGATGCGATTATTGCCACGATCCACAATGTAGAGATTCCCTGTGGAATCCACCGTTACAGCCGAGGGCGAATTGAGCCGCGCAAAATCGGCCAAACCGCCATCGCCTTCAAACCCGGGGCGCGGAATGATCTGGATTACGCCCGCGCTTTTCGGCACGGTGCTGGAAATTTGCCAGATGTCATTGATGCGTTCGCAACGGCGAATGCGATGGTTGTTGGTGTCTGCGATATACAGCAGATTCCCATAAACCGCGACGCCGGTCGGACGATTCAGGCGCGCATTGATCGCCAACCCGCCATCTCCGCCAAAACCCGAGGTATTGGCTTTGCCCGCGATAAAATTTTGCTGCGTCCCGCCGCCATTTTGCCCGATCACGACGTGTTGGCCCGGATCGGCGATGTACATATTGTTCAAACTGTCCACCGCGATGCCGGTCGGCTGCGTCAGGGAACCAATGATGCTGACAGCGGCATTACCCACCACGCCAGCTACTGTTGTGATCTTCCCGGTATTGCGCGTCCATTTGCGGATGCGCCGGTTCCCTGTATCGGCGATCAGTAAATCGCCGGCCAGATCAATTGCAATGGCTGACGGAGAGCGCAAGGTCGCCAGTTTGGCGTCGCCAGTATCACCGTTCACGCCTGTCGGATCAGCCGAAGCCATGCCGGGCAAACCCGCAATGGTTTCGATCTTGCCGTCAGCGGCATTGACCCGGCGAATGACATGGTTATTGGTGTCGGCGATATACCAGTTGCCTTGCGCATCCACCACGATGCCGCCCGGCCCATCCAATTTCGCCAGATTGGCCGCCGCGCCATCGCCACTGAAGCCGCCCGAACCATCGCTGACGATGGAACTGAGCGTCGTGCCAACGAACCGGCGCAACCGGCGATTTCCCGTATCCACAAAAACCAGTCCATTGGCTGCGCTGAGAAAGACAATGCAACTCGGCGCATTGATTGATAACGCCGTCGCCGGACTGCCGTCGCCGCTAAAGCCTTGTTGCCCATTCCCTGCGGCGTTCGTGACCAATCCATCCAGGTCCACCACCTTGATACGATTATTGCCGCTATCGGTAATGTAGAGTTTGCCCAGATTGTCGAGTGCTATGCCCAAAGGGGTATTGAGTGAAACGCTGAGCCGCGGGGTGTTATCGCCGCTCGCCCCAGGAGTGCCAGTACCAACGTAGGTCTCAATCACACGCACGTTCTGCCCATTTTTGGTAATCCGGCGAATCTTATGATTGCCGGCATCCGCGATATAAACCGTATCGCCGCTGACCACGACATCGCGCGGATTGCTCAAAGTCGCCTGTGCTGCCGGACCGCCATCACCGTCGGCGCCTGAAAAACCATTGCCAGCAATGCCGATAATCGCAGAATTGGGGCTGAGGGCCGATAAGCTTTCAACCGTCATGATGCGGTTACTGCCTGAATCGGCGATATACAGCGTGTCACCGGTCAGAAACAAACCGCGCGGCTCGCTCAAGACCGGCCCTGACACCAAGCCATCACTCGCGCCGACCGAGCCATTGCCAACCACCGTGCTGATCAGGCCCGTTGCGGTATCCAATTTGCGGATGCGGTGATTGCCTGTGTCAGAGATAAACAGATTGCCGGACTGATCTACGATCAAGTCATACGGCTCTTTCATGGTGGCATTCGTGGCAAGGCCACCATCGCCATTGGCGTCAACGGCAGAAGTCGAGGCAATCCCCAACCGGCCGGCCACGATCGTCGCGCTGTTGTCGGCTGTATTAAAGCGGCGCACCACGTGATTGCCGCTATCGGCGACATAAAAAAACGTTCCCACCGCCGCTACGCCGCGCGCATTGCGTAACTCGGCGATCAAGCCTGTACCGCCGCTGCTGCCTACAACAGTATTGATATTGAAAAACGAAGCTTGTGCCTGTGCGCTGCGCCAGACGGCGACCCCCAATAGGCTCAGCAACATCCCGAAACACAGCAGCCAAACCAGCGCCCGCTGGTTGTTGATCCGGCCAGCCAAGGCGCGGCGCTGACGCCAAAGTTGAGAAAAGCGATGTGTGTGTGTGTGCAAGGGAGCGGTTCGCGGAGAGTTCTTCATACGTGACTCCAAGAGGAAGTGCTTCGATGCGGCGAAAGCAAGTAAGCGCGCGCGGCGTGCGGCAAATGTCTGAGTTCAGCCTGGGCCAATTTGGCTTGGCGTCAACCGGGGAAACCGCGCACAGCCGTGTCAAACCTCGTGATGATGCCGGGGCGGCAATTGGGATGTCTCTCAAGGGGTCGTTTGAAGAGACGGAAAGAGAAAGGAATTAGGGGGGCAACGTGGCAGCTTGCTCGAAAAGCCGCTCAACCCGGGGCCGGATCAGGTTTCAATCAAAGACAGATTGAACGCCACGTCTGCGCTTTGCACCAGTAAAGCTGCTGCCGAATATCAATAAGTGACTGACGATCACGTGAGGAGCTTTGCTGATGCGGAGCGAATTCTATGTGCCGAATGCACTACGGTCAAACAATTTCTCATTAATACTGATCCGGAGCGGCAACGCGGGAGGGCCTGATTTTGTTACTGCTGGCTTTTGGAACTGCTTAAAACTTTGCGCCGCGTTCGAACCATTCGGCGAAGCGTCTGATGCCAACCGCGAAGGGAGTGGTTGGCTGATAATTTAATAGTTGTCGGGCCTTGCTCACATCGGCGTGCGTGCGCGGCACATCGCCGGGTTGGGGCGGCTGGTAATCCAGCGTGGCCTTTTGTCCCAAGGCTTCTTCCAACCCCTCGATCATTTGTTTGACCGTGACGGTCTGTGAGGCGCCGAGATTGATCACCTCGAAGGGCGTGGCGTCATATTCCGCCGCCGCCGCAATGCCATTGAGAATATCGTCAATATAGGTGAAGTCACGCTCGGCGCTGCCATCACCAAAGACCGGCACGGGCTGCCCGCTGGCGATCAAACGCGCGAATTTATGAATCGCCAGATCGGGCCGCTGGCGCGGGCCATACACCGTAAAAAAGCGCAGGCAGGTAATGTTCATCCCATACAGATGGCTGTACGTGTGCGCCAGCAACTCGCCACTGGCTTTGGTCGCGGCATAAGGTGAAATCGGCAGCAGCGGCGCGTCTTCGCGAAACGGGGCGACGGCCTTGGCGCCGTAGACTGAGCTAGATGAGCCGAAAACGAATTTTTTGATGTCGTTGCGCTGAGCGAGTTCCAGCAGATTGAGCGTGCCCGTCACATTGACTTCGTGATAGCCGCGCGGATCGGCCAGCGAGGGGCGCACGCCCGCTTTGGCTGCCAGATGGATGATCGTATCGAAGACTTCGTCGGCAAAGACCTGTTTCAGCTCGTTGTAATTGCGGATGTCGGTTTCGATCAGGCGGTAGTTACGCTGGCGCAAATGGTCGGCGATATTGGCGCGCTTGACGCTGGTGCTATAAAAATCGTCAAAATTATCAAGCACCACCAAGCGCGCCGGATTCAACGCCAGCAACCGGTCAACCAGATTACTCCCAATGAACCCGGCCCCGCCCGTAATCAAAAAACGTCTTCTCACCATAGTTTTGGTTTTATATCACATCACCTAGCAAAGACAAGTAAGGCCCATCCGCCCTCCGCTCGTGCAATGTGCTGGTAGCTGAAACAAACAGCCTGTGGCTAGTCAGCAACGAAGAAGAGCAAGGACGAATGAGCCTTCAATTGTAGCCGGTGGCCCCGGCCGCACTTTAGCGCAGCCGCAGCGTCGGATCGCCCAACAGCACGTAGCTGTTACGCACATCCTTATCGCCTGCGGCCAAACGCGCCGCCGTCAACGCCTCGCCCAGCGTTTTGCCTTCGCTAAACAGGCTTTGATACAGCGCCAGATTGAACGCGTATTGCGGCCCTGGCGTATTCAGCGCGCTGGAGGAAACCACGGCAAACGCCCCACCCGGCGCGTTCAGCAGCACCGCTTCGCCCAAACTGGTTTGGCTGGGATCGGGGAAATAGCCGTTCAGACAAGTGGTCATCACGAACAAGCTGGGGGCGGCGTTCGTGAGCGACGCGGCGTCCTGCACGCGCAACAAACCATCGCCCGTCCAAACCTGCGTCGAGCCGTGCCCGCCCCAGTTCACCACCAAAGGTTGGTTCAGGTTGATCGTATTCAGGATTTGTGCGCGCACCTGATCGGGAGCGCCGTCGTTGCGGTTGACGAAGTATTTCGTCATCAGCGGCAGCAATGACGCGGCATATTCCTGGCTTTGCGTTTGGTAATTCACGCCGTCCACAGTGCGATCTGATACTAACAAAGCCGGGCGCGGGTTGGCCGCGTTCGGTTTGAAAGTCAGGATTTTTGCGACCAGCGCATCAGCCTGGGCAGCGGTGCGCACGGGCAGGCGGCCCAGCGCCAGTTCAGGCAGGCCATCGTCATCGCCATCCGCCAGCCAGTTGTCGAGCGCGGTTTCAAAATACGTAGTTGCGCCCAATTTGGTCGGCACGAAATCAGCGTTCCCCAACCCCAGATAATCGCGCGGATCGGTCGTCGCATCGCCTACCAGCAAGACAAACGCCGGTTTTACCGCCCAGGTCGTGCGCGCCATCGTCAACAGGTCTTTGAGCGCTTGCGGCGCTTTCGCGCCAAAGCAGAATTCATCATAGGCGTCTTCCACATCCACCACCGCCACGCGCAGACCTTGCTGGCGCCGCGCCTCGGCCAGCCGGTTCGCCGCCGTCCAGAAATCGCGATGTGTGATGAGCACCAGATCGGCGCTGTTTTTTGTGGCACGCCAATCCGAGAGGGAGTTGAGTTTGACACTGGCCACGCGCTCAAATTGCTGATCCGCCAGCGCCAAATAACGCGCCCCGGCATCGCTTTGCAAGGTGAACCCATAAGCATTCGCCATCGCCTGCATTTTGACGCTCAGTTCGCGCACGGGTTCGTCGTTAGCCCCCAATTCGAGCACACGCACGGTCGGCGTGCTGAATCCCCCGACGAATGCTATCTGGCCCGCGCCCAAGCTAAAGCTCAGCACATTGCCATCAGCCATATAGCTACGCTGATAGCTAAGCCGCACGCTTTCAACGAGGCTGATGTCAGCGCTGCCCGCCGTGGCCACCAACCGGATTTCATTCTCGCCGTCGAGCAACAGGCTGGCCGGCACGTTCAGGGTGGTCACGAAACGCGTCTTGCCGGCAAAAGTAATTGTTCCGTTGGCGCGCCCATTGATTTCGACGTTGATCGTATGCGCCTGCTCGGTTACGCCCTGCAACACGAGTTCGAGCGTGCTGGTCGCGGCGGTGCGATCAACAAAGCGCGTCGTCAATTTCTGCGTTGCGCCGTTTGGGCTGATCACAGGGCCGAACCAATTCTCGGCATCGCCATTGAGCAAGCCCGAAAAATAGATCAACCGCTCTTTCCGCTCAACCGTCGAGCGGAAACTGAGCGCGTTGGGCCTTTGCGCTGTTTGTCCCGGACGAGTGTCCAGGCGCAGCCCTTGGGTCTGACCGGCCTTCAGCCAGTAAATGCGCGTGTCGGTGGCCGGCGAATCAAGCCCGCGCCCATAAAATTCTAGGGAATCGAAACTATTCCCCTTGCCGACGACACGGACAGGGACTTCGACGCCATCGGCGAAAAGTTGCAGCAGCGCGGCATTGACGTTCGTGCCAAAACCCGCCGCCGCCAATTGTGCGGCCGTCACGCGATACCAACCTGTTTTACGAACCGCCAGCTTGGCAGCTACTTCATTCGGCAAGGTCCAGGCTGGCTGTCTCACTTGCGCCAGCAGCAACGACGCAGGCGCCTCCGTCTCCAAACCTTCCACCCGCAGCCCCTCAGTGGCGGAACTCGCCCACTCGTGTTGCAGATTCTGATTGGCGGCTTCGTTCAGATCAGGCAGCATCTGCACCTGCCGGCCCGTCATTGAGCGCGCGTTCGGCTTGCCGCCCTCCGCACTGCTGGTGGCATAGATCGGGCCGCGCCAGGTGCTCACGCCGTTCAAGTCCACTTCTTCCAGCCAATAGCTGGCGCCCACTGCACTCTGGCTATCAACCCACGAATAACTATTGCCTGCCGTCAGCACCGTGCGCCCGCCCGCCAGCAACGCTGACCCGGCCACGAGGGCGGCATTGAGCTTGACGCGCCGACCACGCTCTTCGCGATAAACGTTGAAGCCCAGATTGTCAGCTTCGTAACCGGTGCGCCATTCCAGCGTCGCGCCCCTGGCATTGCCGGTGGCCGTCAATGAGATCAAATTGACAGCCGTTGGCTGCCCGGGTTGCAAATCATTCTCGTCGAACGCCGAGTTGTTACCAGGAGTTGGATCAGTCGTCCCCGTCGGCGCCGTGATCGTGGCGGTATTCTTGAGTGTCAGAACCTGAGACGGGGTGAAGCCCGCTACGGTCACCGCCACTGTGAAGGTCAGCTTGCCGTTTACAGGCAGGTCAACACTAATCCCACCGCCCTGTAAATTCGCGACCGTCACGCCGGAACTGGGGCAGACAGCGCCACCAGAGCTGCCGGTACAACTAACCCCCGTGACCAACAGGTAATTTACGGACGGGTCCTTCAGCAACGCCCCTGTCACTGCCGAGGGCCCGGCGTTGGTGATCATCAAGGCGTAATTTGTCGTTTCCAGCCGCTGAACAATCGTCTTGCTGTCATCTTTGGTGATCGTGAGGTCAGCTTGCGGCACCGGGGTAGTAACCGTGTTCGTGTTGGAAGCAAGGATATTACTACCGCTGTAGGTGGCAAAGTTGCTGACGCTTGTGAAGGTAGGCGGCGGGGTATTGACCGTCACCTTAAAAACCACCGTCGCCGTAGCTCCCTGTGCAATAGTTCCGGCAGCCTGTCCCGTGCTATGAACTTCTAACGCCGGAGAGGTTGCCGTGTAGGGCATCACCCCTCCGGCAAGGTCAGCGACAGCCACGCCATTCAATTTCGTGCTGTTCGCAACATAGGTCGTGTTGGCCGGGATGGCATCCGTTAATTTCATTCCGGTGGCTGCTGCGCTCCCGGCCACCCCGCTATTGTTCAGGGTGATGGTATAAGTCAACTCCGTCCCTGGCGTCACCGCCCCGGTTGGCGTAACCGACTTGCTCGAAGTAAGAAAGACCGTGCCGTTCGAAGTGGTGTCCGGGTCAGTGTGTTTGATTTGTGTTCCGCTGCTGACCCAAACGACAGGCGCGGCGGGCGGCGCGGCAATCGGCGTGGGCGGACAGAAAGTATAAGTAATCGTGTATGGCTTATCCGGGGAAGCCAAGCCGGAAAGATAGAGTGTGTTATTCGTGACCGTACCGTTCAGATTGATTGACGCACTGGTGAGCTGAAACCCGTCAGCATTAAACGAGGGGTTCGCGGCTGGAGTAAAGGCCATAATTGAGCCATTGCCAGAGCCAATCGTGCCCGTCGCGCCAGTCTCTGTCATCACATAGCAGGCACCTGCCGAGATAACCACTGCATCTGGTTTGTTGGCATTCGCCTTGATGGTTTCCTCAATTGTGTAATTGAACGAATTCGGCCCACAGACGAGTGTGCCGCTGCTGGTCGGATTGCCTTCAAACAGATTCAGGGTCAGGGACTGTGCCGTACTCGTTGCGGCAGTGGTATGCACATAAAAGTAAACCGTGGTCATGACGCCCGCACCCAACGGGCCAACGTGATAAAGCCCATCCTCATTGGTCGAGAGCGTAACATTGCAGGATGTGCAGGGCGTGAGCCTGACCCAAAGATCGCTGATCGCTGAGGGAGCGGTAATTTTGTAAGCGACATACTCATCAGTCACATTCGCAACACCCAAATCGCGATAAAGAATCGGCGAAGAGGCAGTTGTAATTGTTCCGGCTGCGCAAGCAGCAAAAACCGATGCAGGCATAATACTGGTTGCAGCGGCTGCCGCCCCAGTACCGCGTTGTGCGCCATGCAGGAAGGTGGCCAGCGCGAAAAACAACACGGCCAGCAAGGCCAATAAACGGAAGTTTGAGGTCAGGGTGAGTTTGGGATGCTTCATATAATTCTCCAAAGAACTTAAACCGGACGTTTCACTTTCAAGCTGGGGCTGGGTGCCGATGCCTGAAAGTTCGTCGTCGCCACGGCCATGTTCAAAGTTAAGGGCAACTCCTAAGAAATCGCCGACTCACGCAAGCGCGCACCGCGAGGGGCAATGCTTGTTGTTCAGCAATCACATAAAACGGGCCGCAACTCAGACAGCCCAAGCGGGATTAATCTGGGCCGTCAATGCGGTTTGACGTTGAATGGACTTGTCTTGGGGTAACAACATACGGCTCTCCTTAACGATGAGTAGTGAGGGCATCATTTTCGCAATGATGCGCATAGCCACACCATCCATCTGATCGAAGGCAAAAGGGCTTCGACAAACCAGCGCACCGCGCAATCACGCGCAAGGCACCATCTGCCAAACATAAAATTGACCTGATGGGAGGGTAACCAGTGCCGGTACTAGCCTAAATTGTTCGCTAGGGTTGAAACGTTTGGGAAGGTTCAGAGGATTTTTCCGGTGGTAGCTTTGCCCGTTCACCTACACCTACGATGTCGCTCACCATGGCCTAACCGGAATCAATCGGGGCACCGTCTTGGACTTCCGCTGTCAGCATAGTCGCTTAGCTGACGGCGGAGCTTATAACATAGACGATCTAGTTTGCCAAACAAAAGATTAATCCTTGATGAACTGGTGAACTGTCTCGCATACGGCAAAATAGTTAAAGGGGGAGAAACCAAGTCAGAACAGTTCGGCCCGGTTGTCCACCTGATCGCGTGTAAGGAAAATGCTGGTTGATAAACATTGGCGGGGAACCTCTATTTGAAACAAGCAGCACAACACGTTGTCACTCCTTGCGCCGCCGCAGCCAGAAAAAATTCTTGCCAAGCTCCGCCACGAGTGCTATTTTCCGCGCCGCATCCTACCCAATAGTTCTCTTCTCCGCAGTATCAAGCATGCGTGCAGAAACTCTCCTACCACTGCCGCGCAGCCGACCCACGAAATCGGTACTGAACTTCTGAGTTGCGGGTTTAACGACGGGCGGTTGTGTCACCAACACACCCACTAGCCCAGCTTGCCCGAACCGCTCGCAACGGCCACAACACGCCGATGACTGTCACGCGGCAGCCATCCACGCTCTTTTGCAAGTACTATTTCGCTGGGTACATTCCGACAAGTTCCGTTCGCACCACGCGGTTCGCACAAAAAGCTTCTGCTTTCCCAAAAGCGCACTTCATTTCACCCCGCTTTGCCCACCCAAAGTCTACGGCCCGGAACCCCGAGAGAATTGCACCTCGGCGTATGTCTTCTTAACGCAGATCCGATTTGGAATGAGCTTTGCACATAAGTCCGATGTGCACAAAAAGTCGCAGCGACTTACTCAAATGAAGGAATTGTCGCAGCGTTGCATAACAATTATGGAATTTCCCGTGCTTTTTGTGCAAAGCCCTTGGAATGGAGTAATGGTGATGGAATACTTTCGTCTACAGCTTTCGCTTTTCATTATAACAATCACGCTCACTGCCACTGGCTTGGCACAAGATACGCCCAACCTCTTTTTACAAGCGGCCACACCCACCACACACGGAAAAAACGGAACCGCCGCCAGCCGCTTCAACGCCGATTTGGAGTTGGTTGATCGTGGCGCGACAGAATTTCAACTGCAACTGCCTGATGGCCCCAGCGTCGTATTACGGAAAAGTGGGCACGAACGGCGCAGTGCTGGCAATGCGGTCTGGCGGGGTGTCACAAAAGATGGCCGCAATTTAGAAGCGGTGCTTACCGTTAAAAATGGTCTACTGGCTGGCGCGTTGCGCAACAGCCAGGAACTTTATGAAATTCGCCCCGGCGCCGAAGGCGGCCAAATCATCGAGAAACTCGATCCGGCCAGCTTTCAGCCCTGCGGCGGGGGCGCTGGGCCAGCCCGTAGCGAAGCCCCCAATCATGAGCTAGAGCTACAACTCCGCAGCGAAGCCTTGCAAGCCACGACGCCGGTCGAAATTCAGTTGTTGTCGGTTTACACTGCGGCAGCCAAAAATGCGGCTGGCGGCACGGCCCAAATCGAAGCCACAATTCAGGCGGCTGTTGACAATGCCAACGCAGTTTTTATCAACAGCCAAGTCAATGCGCGCTATACCCTCGCGGGTACGGCAGAAGTTGATTATGTCGAGTCAGGCACCATTTCAACTGATCTGAGTTGGGTACAATCCAACGCGGGCGTCGCGGCGCTGCGAAATCAATACGGCGCAGATATGGTCTCATTGATTATTAATAATGGCGGGGCATATTGCGGCATGGGCTTCGCAATGCGTACATCGGGGCCAAGCTTCGAATATAAGGCATTTCAGGTGACCGTGCGGAGTTGTGCGGTGGGCAATCTGACCTTCGCACATGAGCACGGCCATAATCTAGGGATGGAGCACGACCCGGCGAACGGCGCCTACCCTCAAGATGCATCCTATCCCTGGTCATTTGGCCATTTCGAGAATGGCAGCTATCGCACCGTCATGTCGTACAACAACCAATGTACGGCTGGCTGCCCACCCATCCCTTATTTCTCGAATCCGAACCTCAGTTATCAAGGGCTTCCGCTCGGCATCACCGACCAGCGCGACAATGCGCGCACAGCGAACGCCACCGCCGGGATCGTCGCCAACTTCCGCGCGCCCACGAATGTTCCGCCGAATGTACCGGGCAACCTGCTGGCCAATGCCACTTCCAGCGTTGAAATCCTGCTGACCTGGGCGGACACGTCTACCAATGAGACGGGCTTTCGGATTGAACGTTCGAGCGACGGCGCGAATTTCGCCACCGTCATCACACTGGGCGCCAATGTGAACGGCTATTCCGACACGGGTCTCGCACCCGCCACAAGCTATTCCTATCGCGTGGCCGCCTTGAACAACTATGGGGATTCAGGTTTCAGCAATGTCGCCAGCGCGACGACCGCTGGCCTGCCGCCCAATGCGCCGACCAACTTGACGGCCACGGCGGTCGCGCCGACACAGATCAATCTGAGTTGGAGCGATAACGCCGGGAATGAAACCGGCTACAAGGTGGAACGCTCACTCAACAACAGCGCCTGGTCGCAAGTCGCACTGCTTGGCGCAAACGCCGCTGCTTACAATGACACGACGGTCAGCGCCGCGACCCTGTATTACTACCGTGTGCGTGCCACAAATACTGCTGGCGATTCGGCCTCTACCTCGGTCGTCAGCGCCACCACGCCCGCTCCCGTTCCTCCGCCTGCTAGCCCCGGCAATCTGACGGCGCTCGCCCTCACCAGCACACAAGTCAATTTGACCTGGACGGACAATGCTGCGACCGAAACCGGTTATCGCATCGAACGTTCAACTGACGGCGTAACCTTCACGACGATTGCCATGCCTGGCGCCAATGCCGTGAGCTTCACCGACACCACCGTCACCGCGCCTGCCATGCTGTCCTATCGCGTGCGCGCCTATAACGGCGGCGGCGATTCGGCGGCAGCCAACGCGACGGTCAATCTGCCGGTCAACGGGTTAGCCGCGCCGTGGCTGCTCGCCAACATCGGTGCAGTCGGCGTCAATGGCAGTGCGGGGATGTACAACGCGGCTTATACGGTGCGCGGCAGCGGCCTGCTGAGCAGCAAGGCGGATAGTTTCCTTTTCGCGTATCAAAGTTTGAGCGGCGATGGCGAGATCAAAGCGCGGCTGAGCGCGCCACAAAACACCGGCACGAATGCGCGCCTGGGCGTGATGATTCGGGAAAGCCTGACTGTCAATTCACGCTTTGCCTTTATGGGCGTGGATGGCGGCGCGGGCTTTTACTGGACGCAGCGCAACACGAATGGCGGGAACTCCTCCGCAGCCAAGAACGGCAATGGTGCGCCACCGCAAGTATGGGTACGCCTGGTGCGCACCGGCAACATCATCTACGGCTACAAATCAGCAGACGGCAGCACCTGGACGCTGGTCAACTCCATGAAGTTCTCAGTGGCAACGAACATTTGCATCGGGCTGGCCGTCAGTTCAGGCGCGAGTGCGACCTTGAACACCTCGGTGTTCGACAATGTCGCGGTCAGACAGTAACCCTGGTTCTTGGCAGTGCCGAAAACCACCCGCAAAAAGGGGCACGAAGAAATGACAGCCGTGGCTGGTGTTCTTCGCGCCCCTTTGTCTTTGGCGCCGCGCTTTGCCCTGCCCGCAGCTTCGGTTAGCATAGCCACCGATTCTCATGCAGAACCCAAACTCCACTGCCCTGGCATTCTTCGCACATCCTGACGACGCCGAATTTCTCTGCGCGGGCACGCTGGCGCGGCTGCGGGCGCGTGGCTGCACGATTCACTGCGCCACCATGACCGCTGGCGATGGCGGTAGCGCCGAATTGCCACCCGCTGAAATCGCGCGCTTGCGTTTGAATGAAGCCGCGCAAGCCGCTGCCGTGCTCGATGGCACGCATCAATGGGCGGGCACGCAGGATTTGCTGGTTTGCTATGACCAGCCGACCTTGCGCCGTGTCATCGAAATCGTGCGCCGCGTGAATCCGCAACTGGTCTTCACACACTCGCCGCAGGATTATCTGCTCGATCACGAAGTCACCAGCCAGTTGGTGCGCGCGGCTTGTTTTGCCGCCAGCGTGC
This sequence comes from Acidobacteriota bacterium, assembly GCA_016196035.1. Classification (NCBI taxonomy): domain Bacteria; kingdom Pseudomonadati; phylum Acidobacteriota; species Acidobacteriota bacterium. Next base: position 62,046 of record JACPYM010000053.1, read on the forward strand.
CCAACGTGCAAACGCTGAGTGAAGCCGCCGCTCCGGCCCTCGCACGCGTGCCGCACCTGTATTACAGCGACGCGCTCGAAGGCAAAGACAGCTTTGGTGCGCCCGTGCCGCCCGGCTTTTACGTAGACATTTCTGAAACCATCGAAACCAAAGCGCGGATGCTGGCCTGTCACACCAGCCAGCGCACGTGGCTGTTGCGCCAACACGGCATGGATCAATACCTGCAAGCCATGCGCGACTGGTCGGCCCAACGCGGCGCGGAAGCGGGTGTCGCTTACGCCGAAGCGTTTCGGCAACATCTGGGGCACGCTTATCCCCAAACCAATCTGCTGGCCGACGTGCTGGGCGTATTGCCCGCCAACGCCGCTTCAAAATCATGAACGAAACTCTTCCCATCGCCGTCATCTCGCCCAAAGGCGCGGCCCGTGTGCGCGCCGGGCATCTCTGGATCTATCGCAGCGATGTGACCAAACGCCCCAAAGCTGAAACCGGGGCGGTCGTGCGCGTGCATGATCCGCGTGGACGCTTTCAGGGCCTGGCCCATTTCGGCGCGGAGTCGGAAATCACCTTGCGCTTGCTGACGACTGCCGACGTAGCGATTGATCGCGCTTTCTGGCGCGCGCGCTTGCAGGCCGCTGACGAATGGCGGCAACGTGTCGTCAGCGACACCGATGCGTACCGGCTGGTGCACGCCGAAGGCGATGGTTTGCCCGGCTTGATCGTTGATCGTTACGGCGATTGTTTCAGCCTGCAAACGCTGACGCGCGGGATGGAGGCGCTCAAACAAACCTGGCTCGAATTGCTGGTCGAATTGTTCCAACCGCGCCTGATCGTCGAACGCAACGACGCCAAAGTCCGCCAGTTGGAAGGCTTGCCGCTGATCAACAGTGTGCTGCACGCGGCCTCTGGCGTTGATCGTAATGAACTGCCGCCGTTGACGATCAGCGAGAATGGCTTGCGCTTCGCGATTGATTTGCTGGGTGGGCAGAAGACGGGCGCGTTTCTGGATCAACGCGAGAACCGCGCGGCGGCCTTGCGTTACGGGCGCGGGCGCGGGTTGGATTGTTTCAGCTTCCACGGCTCATTTGCGCTGCATCTGGCGCGCGCGTGCGAGCAAGTCACGGCGCTGGATATTTCCGAACCCGCTATCGAACGCGCTCGGCACAATGCCGAATTGAATGGCCTGCGCAACGTCGAATTCGCCGCGACCAACGTTTTCGACCGGCTGCGCGATTACGAAGACGTGGGCGAAAAATTCGACACCATCGTGCTCGACCCGCCCGCCTTCGCCAAAAATCGCGGCGCGCTCGAAGCGGCCTTACGCGGTTACAAAGAGATCAATCTGCGCGCGCTGAAATTGCTGCGGCCCGGCGGCCTCCTGATCACCTGCTCCTGCTCTTATCACGTCAGCGAAGACCGCTTTCAAAACGTGCTGATTGAAGCCGCGCGCGATGCCGGGCGCATGGTGCAGGTCATCGAAAAACGCACGCAAAGCCGCGATCATCCGCATTTGCTGACCGTGCCGGAAACGCTTTACTTGAAGTGCATGATTTTGCGCGTGCCTGGTTGAGGGAGCGAGCCGTCGCCAGCATTCGCAATTCTCCATTCACCATTCTCAATTCGTAAGCAGAGAAACTTTGGTCGAGAGTCCATCTGCCTGCGAATTGAGAATGGCGAATGGAGAATTGCGAATGCTGGCGACGGCTCGGTAGGGTTCAACGCCGCCGTTCGCTCAGGTAGTTGTGCCACAAGAGCCGCGCGGCCACAGCGCGCCAGGGCCGCCAACGTTCTGCCACCACGCCCAATTCCGCATACGAAGGCCGTGCCGGAAGCTGCTTGAGTTGCTGCCAGGCCACGGCCAACGCCAGGTCGCCGTGCGGCCAAACATCGGGCCGCCGCAAGGCCATCAATAAATAACAATCCGCCGTCCACACACCGATGCCTTTCAATTGCGTGAGCACCGCACGCACGCCCTCGTCATCCAGTATGGCCAACTGCGCAAAATCGAGTTGGCCGTCGCGCACAGCCTCGGCCAGCAGCCGGGCATAGCGTGTTTTCTGGCGGCTGAAACCGATGGCTTTCAATTCCTCATCGGTGAGGGTCAACAACAAATGTGGTTCGACTTCTCCAAGCGCCGTTTGCAATTTGACGAAGGCGGCCTTGGCCGAAGCCAGCGAGACTTGCTGTTCGAGGATGAGATGGACGAGCGTGGCAAACCCCGTGGCGCGTTCCCACAGTGGCGGCGGGCCAAAGCGCATGACAATCGCAGCCAAATCGGCATCGCGCGCGGCTAAGACATCCACGCCACGTAGCAAACTGGCTTCATCCAAAACCTGTGGCGGTGCGTTGGTGCTGCGTTTGATTCTTGTCATCGCCGCTCAAGCACCATCGGCATCGCCCCCTGCGGCCCCGCTTTCGGACGCAGCGTGACGATGGGTTGCAGTTCGACGTGATGCCCTGCGACCAGCCGCATGCGCCAGCGTTGCGCCAGCGTTGCCAGCACCAGCACGCCTTCCAGCCACGCGAATTGCTCGCCGATGCAGACGCGATTGCCGCCGCCGAAGGGGAAATACGCAAACTTGGGCCGCGCCTCTTTGGCCTGCGGCGTCCAGCGTTCGGGGTCGAATTGGTAAGGATCGGGGAACCAGCGCGCGTCGTGGTGCGTGACGAATTGACTCATCAGCAGGATCGAACGCGCGGGTACGTGATAGCCGTTGATCGAATAGTCGGTCAACGCGCGCCGCCCGATGATCCAGGCGGGCGGATACAAGCGCATGGCTTCGGCAAAGATCATCTCGGTGTAACACAAGCGCGGATAATCTTCAGCCGTGGGCAAACGCCCGTTCAACACTGCGTCAATTTCGGCGTGGAATTTGGCTTCGATGTCGGGGTGCTGCGACAACAGGTACCACGTCCAGGTCAGCGCATTGGCCGTCGTCTCGTGCCCGGCCAGAAAGATGGTCATGGCTTCGTCACGCAACTGTTCGTCGGTCATGCCGGTGCCGTCGCCCTCTTCGTCGCGCGCGGCCAGCAGCATCGAGAGCAGGTCGCCGCGATCTTCGCCGGTGGCCTCAAAGCTGCTGCGGCGCTCTTCGATGATGCGGTAAATCGTGGCGTCCAGCCGTTCGCGGGCCTTTTGAAACTTGCGTGTCAGGGGCAGCGGCAGTTTTTCCAGCAGTTGCGCAAAGGGCAAGGTCAGCCGGTTGAACTGCTCCATCGCATTGCTCAAGGCTCTGCCGATTTCGTCGGCTTCGCCTTCGACATCGGTGCCAAAGAGCGTCTTGCCCGCAATCGCCAGCGTCAGGTGCATCATCTCGCGCGCGCTGTCGAGTTGCGCGCCGGGCTGCCAACGCTGACTCGCGCGGTCGGCGTATGCGACCATCGTCGCGGCGTAACCGGCGATGCGTTGGCGATGAAAAGCCGGTTGCAGCAGGCGGCGCTGGCGCAAATGGAATTCGCCCTCGCTGGTCAACAGCCCTTCGCCCAGCAAACGTTTGGCGCGCTGCAAGCCTTCGCCTTTCATGAATTGTTTGCCATGCGTGACCAGTACGTCACGAATGTAATCGGGATGATTGAGCAGGAAGACCGGCTGCGGCCCCAAATAGAAATGGGCCAGATCACCGTATTCGCGCGCCATCCGCGCCAGGAAGTTGAGCGGGTCACGCCGCAAGGTAAACAGATTGATGACGGGAAAGATTTGTTTCGGTCCGGGGGCGATGCGTTTTTCTGCGATGGTCATAGGGAGTTCCTCAAAAACCCAAGACTGCGGCTAAATCAAAACCAGCAGGATTGGTACACCCAACAATGCTTGAGCGCCTCAGGTGCAGGTGTTTAGAGTGCAAGCTTCAGCTTGTCTGAGCGCGGCGTAGGCGCAACCCGCGCAGCGCTGGCGCGCCCGGACAAGCTGAAGCTTGCACTCTAAACACCTGGTTGCCACGGCGACATTTCCTGCCAGTGTTCCAAACTCAGTTGTTCCGATTTAGCCGCCAAGCCACGTTGGTTTGCGTCAAGCTTGTGCGGGTGCGTCATTATTAACGGAGCGTTCAGGCACAGCAAGCTGATTGAGCATCTTCAATCCCGCCGGAAAACAGGCTATAGTTTCGGCACATCGTTGCTCAAACAGATAGGAGTCGAACCAAAGATGAAACCCTTGATGACCTTACGCTTCACCATACTCTGCTGCACGCTCGTCTTATTGCCCGCAAGTCCCCGCTACGCCCAGGAAACCGGCGGTGTGGGCCGGATCAAATTGAATTCGGTCAATACGGCGAGCGCCGCCACGCCGCAAAAGACCGTCGTGCAGCGGCGTAAACCTGCGGCATCCGCCACCAAAGGCAAAGTTTTCACCACCACCACGGGCGCGCTTAGCGTGGTGTCGGAATCGGCGGCGATGGTCTTTATCAAACCCATCAATGCTAGCGAATTCATTGACAAAGAAGCCATCGAACCGGGCCGCGGCCAAGTCATTTTCGACAATCTGCCGCCCGGCCAATATCACGTGGTGGCCGAACTCGACGGCTATCAGGATGGCGAAGGCGAGGTGACCATTGGCGCTGGCAAGATTGCCGGGTTGACCTTGCGGCTCGCCCCGGAACTTTACACCGTCACCATCAAAACCAATGTGCGCGCCGGTGATGTGCGTTATCGCTTGAATGCCAAAGGCCAGATTCCCCAAGTCGTGGCGATGCGCGGCAACGGCCAGGCGTTGCTGACGGGTATGCGCGCAGGCGAATACGAAATTGATGTGCGCGCTGCTGACGCCGCCTACAAACCGCTGCCCGCGTTGATTCAAGTCGGCAAAGGCAACACCGAATTCGAGGTCAATCTGGTGCGCGCGCTGTGCGAAGAGGCGTTTTCCGAACCATGGTCGAGCCTAAACGGCTGGGAAGCCCCGGCGGGCTGGGCCGTCGCCAGCCGCAAACTCACCGTCAGGAACGCGGGCGTAGCCTTGCCCAAGGACGAATGTCCGCGCCATTTCGCCGATTTCGAACTAACCAGCGATGTCAAAATGCTGAATGACGTCGGTGTCTCGTTCGTGCTGCGCGCGCAGGACAAACAGAGTTATTACCTGGTGCAATTGACCGGCGCGAAAGCCGATGAGCCTTGGGTTTTGCGCGGCTATTTGGTGCAAGGCGGACGCAAACAGCAATTGAACCGTTCGGTGCCAATTGATGCCTTTGCGCAAAGCATGACGGGCAAGTTCTTTTCGGTGGTATTGCTTGTCAAAGGCAACGTCATCAGCATTGCGGTGAATGACAGTGACACCGGCGCCGAACTGCCATTGGGCAAGCTAACCGATTCCGGCAAGCATTTCACCCTGGGCGCGGTTGGTTTGAGTTGCGCGGGCACGGAACAATTCGAGGTCGCGCGCTTTATCGTCAAGCCGCAGTAGCCAGTAGTCGGTAGTCGGTTGGATCAGAGAAAAAGTGGCGCAGAATAATTGGACTACTGACTACTGACTACTTCTTTCCTATGTACCTGATTGACGGCAACAACGTGATCGGTCAGCGCGGGCGCGGGTACGAAACCTGGTACCGCGACAAACCGGCGGCGCGGCGGCGCTTGTTGGAAGAGTTAGCGCAATTGGCCGCCAGCAAAAAGCTGCGCTTGACGGCGGTGTTTGACGGCGCGCCCGAAGCGCATTTCCCCGACGGATCAAGCTTTCGCGGCGTGAAAGTGTTTTACGCCCGCGCCGGTGCGGATGCCGATGCGCGCATCGTTGAATTGGTCGAAGCCGAACGGAATCGCAAAGCCTTGACGGTCGTGACTTCAGACACGGCCTTGATCGCGCGCGTGCGGGTGTGCGGCGTGCGGGTGATGCGGGCGGGCGAATTCCGGCAACTCATGAACGAAGCCAGCCAGACGCGTGCGGTGGTCGCGGCCAACCCCGTCGTCAAAGAGGAAGAGTTGGGGAATTGGCTGCGTTATTTTGGCGTCGCGGAAGAAGACGAGTGGGAAGGGGAAGAGGAGTTTTGAAATTGCGGCAACCCTGAGTACGCACCGCTTCCAGCGTGCAGGCTTGGCGAGTGCAACAACTAGAGCGGTTTGCAGTTGCGTTTACGGGTGTCAGTTGAGGCCAGGACAGTACCGCGCGCGTGAGCAAGCGGCGCGTCAAGCTTGCCCCCATTGGCTGAACTGCCAACGGGCCGCTTGCTCACGCGCGCGGTACTGCCCCGCTGCGCGGGTTTCCCATACACCGAAGTGAAAACCGATCTAACTCCACGGCGGCTCTCAATCAATTCTGCACGCTGGAAGCGGTGCGTACCCAGGTAAATCCTGAATTGACTCGCTTCTAAGAATGGCGATAATTGCCTCTACCCTTGCGACGCTGAGCCGGTTTCACGCACATTCAGCACGAATCCCTAGAGGATCATCAGATGTCCAATTACCAGACTGCCAAACCACGTCAAGCTCCTGTGGGGCGTCCGCCTGCGCGGCGTGTCCAAGTGGAACGTCCACGGCGGCGGTTCTTTTCGCCGCTGTTGCTGGCGCCGTTGTTGGTGATTGGGCTGATCGGCGTAGGAGCGGCGGTGTATTACTACCAGCAATACACCGCCATCATTGACGCCGGTTTGCGGGGCGATATTTTCGTGCGTTCGTCGGGGATTTACGCGGCCCCGCCCGTCTTGCGCCAGGGCATCCCCATGAAGCCCGCCGATCTCGTCACCCATCTCAAACGAGTCGGCTACCTGGAAGCTGGCACAACCCAGAATCAAAATCGCGGCCAATACACCGTGCGCGGCAATGTCATTGAACTGCGGCCCAGCGCCGATGCCGCGATTGATGGGGATTACACCTTCCGCCCGCTACGTATCAATTTCAACGGCAGCGGCATTCAATCCGTCAACGACCTTTCGACGCGCGAGCAATTAACCGAAGCGCCCATCGAACCCGAAGTCGTCTCGTCCATCGTCAACGAAAGCCGCGAGAAGCGCAAAATCATCGAATACAAGGACATGCCGCAAACGCTGGTGGATGCCATCACCTCCGTCGAAGACCGCTCGTTCTTTGAGCATTACGGCATCAATTGGTCGGGCGTGATTCGCGCGTTTATCAAAAATCAACAGGCCGGCGAGGTGCGCGAAGGCGGCAGTTCGATCTCGCAGCAATTGGTCAAGAAACTCTTCCTCACCGACGAACGTGTTTGGAGCCGCAAGCTGCCCGAAGCTTACATGACCATCCTGCTCGAACAACGCCTGAGCAAACAGCAGATTCTGGCGATGTATTGCAATCTGATCTATCTAGGCCAGCGCGGCAGCTTTTCGATCAACGGCTTCGGCATGGCGGCGCGCGCTTATTTCGACAAAGACATTTCGCAACTGACCTTGCCCGAATCGGCCATGCTGGCCGGCATCATTCGCAGCCCGAACCGCTATTCGCCCTTCCAACACGAAGAGCGCGCCAAAGACCGCCGCGACAAAGTGCTTTCGATCATGGTCGAAACCGGCAAGATCACGTCCGAACAGGCGGAGAAAGCCAAGCTGCAACCGCTCGGACTGAAAGGCAAAGGCGCGGGTTCGCTCGATGCCAACGATGCGCCGTACTTTATTGATTACCTGACCAAACAGCTCGAAGCCCAATTCGACAATCGCGAGGCGCTCAAAAACCTGCGCATCTATTCGACGCTCGACATTGATCTGCAACGCGCCGCTTACGCCGCCGTGAGCCGCCAGATGGCCGCGATTGACAAGCTCTTTGCCAAACGCAAAGGCGGCACCGCCGGCTTGCAAACCGCGCTGGTCGCCATGAATCCGAAAACCGGCGAAGTGCTGGCGATGGTCGGCGGACGCGATTACGGCCAGTCGCAACTCAACCGCGTCACCGAAGCGCGCCGCCAACCCGGCTCGGTTTTCAAACCCTTCGTCTATGCCGCCGCCTTGACCGAAGGCGCGGATGAAGGCGGCCAGGCGATCACACCCGCGACGATGTTTCTGGACGCGGCGCGCACGTTCAATTACGGCAACGGGCAAACCTACAGCCCCGGCAATTTCAAAGACCAATTCAGCAATAAAAAAATCACCATGCGCGATGCGCTGGTCAATTCCAAAAATGTCATCACCGTCGAACTGGCCCAACTGATCGGCTTCTCGACCGTGGCCCGCCTGGCCGAACGCGCGGGCATCCAACGCGTCCCGACTTATCCTTCGATGGCGTTGGGTGTGGCCGAAGCGACGCCGTTGCAAGTGGCGTCGGCTTACACAATGTTCGCCAACCAGGGCAAGCGCGTGTTGCCTATCGCTTATACGCGCATCACCAGTGGCAGCGGCGCAACGCTGAAAACGACGCAGACCGAGAGCCGCGACATCCTGCAACCGCAGGTCGCTTACCTGATGACCTCGATGTTGAAAGACGTGCTGGATCGCGGCACCGGCACGCGCGTGCGGGCGATGGGCTTCAAAGGCATCGCGGCGGGCAAAACCGGTTCCTCGCGCGACGGCTGGTTTGCGGGTTACACGCCGAATTTGGTCTGCGTGGTGTGGGTCGGGTTTGATGACAACTCCGATCTTGGTTTGACGGGCGGCGCGACGGCAGCGCCGATCTGGGCGGATTTCATGATCAAAGCGTTGCAACTGCGCCCCGACCTGGGCGGCGATTTCCAAGACCCCGGCGATCTGGTGACCGTAGACATTGACCCCGCGACCGGCATGGTCGCGCAAACCGACACGCCCAACGTGCGCCACGAACTGTTTTTGCGCGGCACCGAACCCGGCCCCGGCACGCCCTATTCACCGGATGGCGACAACCCTGAACCTGTCCCCACACCGAAACCCGTCAAACTGGAAGAACCTCCCTACGTCGAACCGAAACCGCCTGCCGCCAAAGAAAAGAGCGGCGAACGCCTGGCCCGCAACCCGAATGGCGAACTGCCCAACTATTCATCGCCAATGGTTTCCATTCAGGTTTGCGCGCTGACCGGCTTGCTGCCCGTGCGGGGCGTTTGTACGCGCACGGCCTGGCGCAAATTCGCTTACGGCAAAGAGCCGACCGATGATTGCAGCGAGTCGCGCCACGAACGGCAGCGGCTGATCGGCACGAATGGCGGACAGGAGCGTTAAAGAGGGAAACCAATGTCACCGCAAGTACAACCGGCATTAACGTTTGATGAGTATCTCGAGCTTGACCGTGAAGCCGAGTTTCGTAGCGAGTTCGCCAACGGGCGCATGGAAGGGATGGCGGGCGGCAGCAAAGAGCACGCGCTCATCGCATTCAATCTGAGCGGCGAGTTTGCCTTGCAATTGAAAAACCGCCCCTGCCTCGCTTTCGGCAGCGACTTGCGGCTGGCAGTCCTGACCAAGAAACATGGCCGCTATCCTGATCTTTCAATTGTTTGCGGCCAGCCGGAGTTTTACCAGCAAGACACGCTGACCAATCCCACCGTGTTGATCGAAATCCTTTCCCCATCCACCGAAGCCAAAGATCGCGGGGAAAAAGCCGAAGAGTATCGCGGCATCGCTTCATTGCAAGAGTATTTGTTGATCGCGCAAGACCGCTATCACGTCGAACATTACGCGCGTCAGCCCGATCAACGCTGGTTGCTAACCGAATTCAAGGAACTGCACGAGACCGTCCAACTCACCTCGATCAACTGCCAACTCAAGCTCGCCGACATTTATGACAAGTGGGAGCTGCTGCACGACGCGACATAAGCAATGAACCGCGAACAACGCATTGCCGCCGCCGCAGAGACGCTGGAAATTTTGCAGCGTGGCCGTTACACCGCCGCTTCGGGCCGCGCCGTCGAAATCCATGCCTGGTTGCACGACGCCATCAGCCGCACACGGCTGTATCGGCCCGCCGAATTCCCTGCCGAACTGGTAATTGCCGCACGTCCATTTCAAACCATCAGCACCGTCACTGCCGAAACAACGCTGGCCGCCGCGCAGCGCTTGGCAATCACCGCTGCCGGCGATGAACCGCTTTGCCTCAATTTCGCGTCGGCAAAAAATCCGGGCGGCGGTTTTTTGAGCGGCGCGCAGGCGCAGGAAGAATCATTGGCGCGGTCGTCGGGTCTTTACGCGAGCATCGCGCCGCAAGTGGAAATGTACGAGTACAACCGGCTCGTCAAGACCTGTTTTTATTCCGATTACATGATCTATTCGCCCGGCGTGCCGGTGTTTCGCGACGACGCGGGCCGCTTGTTGGGCGCACCTTATCGCACCGCTTTCATCACCGCGCCCGCCGTCAATGCGGGCGTCGTGCGGCAACGCGAACTGACGCAGTTGCCACTCTTACGCCCGACGATGAAACAACGTCTGCAACGTCTGTTGTGGGTCGCGCACCAACACGGTCACACGCGGCTGGTGCTGGGCGCGTGGGGATGCGGCGTCTTCGCCAACGATCCCTATGAAATCGCCGCTTTGTTTGCCGAAACGCTCGGCGCGGGCGGGCCGTTCGACGGCTGCTTCCGCGCAGTGGTCTATGCGATTTATGACCGCACGAATAATCGCGCGGTGTTTGCGCCCTTTGAAAAGCGCTTGGGAACGCCAGCGTCCCCGCTGGCTGCTGCGCCAGGGCAACCTGAAAGTAACAGTAGGAACAACGAAGAAGGATAACCACAACGCCCTTTCGGCCTTCATACGTAAACAGCCATGCAGCCAGCGGGAACGCTGGCGCTCCCAGGATTTACCAATCCGCCTAACTCCGCTATCCTGCCGCCGCTTCATTCTTTCGCTTTACACAACCCTGACAATCTTTGTTGCCTGACGAAAAGGAGATTCGCGATGAGCGCCACCTTTGCACCGACTGCTATTCCGCAAACCCACCCTAGCAAGCTGAAACGCTTGTTCACGCTACTGCTCGTGCTGCTTGGCTTGCTTTGCACGGCTGCCCTATCCATCGGTTTTTATCCCTTCAAACCTGACGTGCCGCCGGGCGGGGCGACCAATGGCGCGCCGGGCAGCGGCGGCTTGAAACGGCCCTTCCCCGCGATGGTGTTGCGCGCGGACAATCCCGCGACCGATGACAAGATCGAGTTAGGGCGGCTGCTTTATTTCGATCCGGTGCTGTCGGGCGACAACACGCAATCGTGCGCGACCTGTCACCACCCCGATCTGGGTTTGGCCGATGGCCGCAGTCAGGCGATGGGCAAAGGCGGCACCGGCTATGGCGACGCGCGCACGGGCGGCGCTGTCATCAAACGCAGCGCCCCGACGGTGTGGAATGCGGCGTTCAATCACAAACAGTTCTGGGACGGACGCGCCGCTGATTTGGAAGAGCAGGCGCGCGGGCCAATCACCTCTGAAAAAGAGATGAATCAGAATCCCGACGAACTGGTCAAGGAACTCAAGGCCATTCCCGAATACGTGCAGCGCTTCGACAAAGTGTTCAACGGCCAGGACGGTTCGACAATCACGCTGGACAATGTGACCTATGCCATCGCCGCGTTCGAGCGCACGCTCATCAGCAACAATTCCCCCTTTGATCGCTATGCGGCGGGCGATGTCAACGCGCTGACGCCGGAACAGAAACACGGCCTGACGCTCTTTCGTTCGCTCAAGACGCGCTGCTTTGAATGCCACGGCTTCCCGACCTTCGCCAACCCCGATTTCAAAGTCATCGGCGTGCCCGATATGCCAGGGCAGGAAAAAGACTTGGGCCGCGCCGAACAAAACGCGGGCGAGGCTTATAACCACGCCTTCAAAGTCGCCACGCTGCGCAACGTCGCGCTGACCGCACCGTATATGCACAACGGGCGCTTCCAGACGCTGGAAGAAGTCGTGGATTTCTATGCGGGCGGCGGCGGCGCGGGCGTAGGCAACAAGCTGCCCAACCTCGACGACAAGATTCGCAAGTTCACGCTGACCGCTGACGAAAAGCGCGACCTTGTTGCCTTTCTGCACGCGCTGACCGATGAAAGCAAGAAGCCGGAGATTCCCGAAAAAGTCCCCTCCGGCTTGGCCGTCGCGCCGCATCTGCAAGGCAAAGCCGGTTCGGTGCTCAAGCCGCCCGCCGCGCCTGCCGCCGCCTTAGCCAAAGAAGACACGCGCAAACCCACGACCTGGACGGTCGCGCCGGGCCAAACGATTCAAGCCGCGCTCGACCGCACGATTCCCGGCGATGTCGTCGAGGTCAAGCCCGGCGTTTATCATGAGGCCTTGCTGCTCAACACCGACGGCGTGACGATTCGCGGCCTCATCGAAAACGGCCAACGCGCCACGCTCGACGGGCAGAACAAACTGACCGATGCGATGATTTCGTCTTCGCATAACTTGGTGTTCGAGGGGCTGGCGGTGAAAGATTACGTCAACAATGGCCTGACGATTCACGGCAGCCAGAACGTCACCTTCCGCAATCTGGTAGTTGATAACGCGGGCCTTTACGGCGTGTATCCCGTCGAGTGCAAAGGCGTGCTCGTCGAAGGCTGCGTCGTTTCGGGCATCAAAGACGCGGCGATTTACGTCGGCCAATCCGCCGACATCATCGTGCGCAACAACGAAGCCCACGACAGCGTCACCGGCATCGAGATCGAAAACTCAGTTAATTCGGTCGTCGAAAACAATTACTGCCACGACAACGCCGCCGGGATGCTGGTCTTCCTGCTGCCCAACAATCCTTCCAAAGTCGCGCACGATCACAAAGTCCTCAACAACCGCATCGTCAACAACAATCACGAAAACTTCGGCGACCCCAATTCGACCGTCGGCAAAGTCAGCCCCGGCACCGGTCTGATCGTGATGGGCGCGGACAATACGCAAGTCACCGGCAACGAAATCCGCGGCAACAATTCCATCGGCCTGGCCGTCGTCAGCCTCGAAATCATGTACCCCAAAGGCAAGCTCTTCGATGTCGGCGTCGTGCCCGAAAACAACCGTTTCTGGGGCAACACCTTTGCCGAGAACGGACGCAATCCGGTGGGCGATGCCAAAAAGATGGGCCTGCTGAACACGGACATTTTCTGGGACGGCAGCGGTTGGAATAACTCGTTTGAACAGCCGGGCGCAAAGACCTTCCCCGGTGTGCTGCCCTCACAAAGCTGGCCGGATGTAATGCGGCGGGCGTATACACGAGGGTTCCGATACCTGGTCGAAAGGATGCTATAAACCGGTGTCTGCCAGGGAGAAAGTTCATCAACAGGCGGCAATCGAACTAATGACTGACCGCTGAGCGGGCCGTAAGGGAGGTTGATAGACGACATGACAGCACTTCATGGATGGGAGAACTTCTACGTAATCGTCGGCTCGTCGGCTGGCGCACTGATCGGATTGCAGTTCGTGGTGATGACCCTGATCGCCAACATGCCGATTACTCGCAATGACGCCCAAGCCGGCGACAGCTTTACGACACCGACCGTCGTTCATTTTGGAGTCGTGCTGTTGCTATCAGCGGTTGGAAGTGCCCCGTGGAACGGGATCGCCGCCGTTGCCGCTCTTTGGGGCTTAATCGGCCTGGGGGGTGTCGTTTATATCGTCCTCGTGGCGCGGCGCCTGCGATTGCAAACTACCTACCAAGCCGTGTTCGAGGACTGGTTGTTTCATCTGCTGCTTCCGTTGATTTCATACGCCACGCTTGCCGTAGCAGCGGGCGTGGCCTGCTCCCATCCGCGCCCAGCCCTATTCCTCGTGGGCGCGGCGGCGCTGCTCCTGCTCTTCATTGGCATTCACAATGCCTGGGACATCGTCACGTACCACGTTTTTGTGAAGCGGCATGAACAAAGGTAAGCTAAGCGGCATCGCTGCGAAGCCACTGAAATCAAAGCGAAACGCATCTTTCTTATTGGCGCGGGCACGCCATCGAACCGCTGGCCGCAGTGCGGTTTGGTAAACATGTCATCGCGCTTCTACATCCCGAAATGACGATTCCTGAAACAACATCCGCCGAAGGTTTTGAAGGCTATGTGGGTGGAAAATGTTTGTTCGCCAGTCGCGGCGAAGCATGGCGGGACATCAAAGCCTGGATCATCGAGCTGCCGCCTGTAGGCGATACGTTGTCCCTTCCCTCCGTCAGCGAAGCGTTCCTTGCCTGGACAATCTCAGGCGAGATCGAGTTTCAGGAGCGGGAAAATGAACAGCCCTGGATCACTCATCGGATTCAGAAAGGTGCTTTCTTCCTCACTTCGGGAGGCGCTCCCTACGACGTCCGCTGGAAGACATTGACCTCGGAGCCGTTTGTAGCCATGTCGGTCTTCATCGAGCTGCCGCTCCTGCAGCGCGCGTTGGAAGAGGTCTTCGGAGCCGACGCGGCGCAGGCCCGATTGCGGGATGTTTCGGCGTTCACCGATGCTGTTTTAGATTCGTTGATGGAACGGTTGCGCGACGAGCTGACGCGCCAACAGGCGAGTCCTTTGTTCGTGCAGGGCCTCGCCCAGGCAATCGCCATCCATCTTGCTCGAAACTATGCCCTCACAGCCGAAGCCTCGAATAGCGGTAGTCCGTCTCTTCCCGGCTATAAGCTTCGACAAATTACGGACTGGATGGCCGAACACGTCGCCGAAGACTTCAACCTTGCCCAGTTGGCGGCTCAAGCGGGGTTGAGTAAGTTTCACTTTCAGCGCCTGTTCAAACGCGCCCTGAGCGTCTCACCTTCGCGCTACCACATCAATTTGCGGATGAATGTCGCGCGACGACTGCTGCGCGAAACGAAAAAGAGCGTGGTGGAAGTTGCCCTGGAAGTGGGGTACGCCAACCCCAGCCATTTCGCACAGCTCTTCCGCCGCGAGACCGGCTTGTCCCCCAGCGACTACCGCCGGCAGCGTTGAGCGCGGCTTCGCCGCGGACACCAAACGAATCCCCCTTCCATTTCACGCGCCTCGATTTCCTGCACTCCAGCCAGCAGTTTCGAGCAATATCACGATAGGTCGCGCAAGAACGGATGCGACGAATACACAAACGCGGAATAAAATCGCGCCCAACTTTAACGCAAAGACAGGAGTTCAAAAAAATGCAAAAGCGCAAACTTGGAAAGAGCAACTTGGAAGTGTCGGCCATCGGGCTTGGCTGTATGGGAATGAGTTTTGGCTACGGCCCCGCTCACGATAAACAGGAGATGATTTCAGTCCTGCGCGCCGCCGTCGAACGCGGTATCACATTCTTTGACACGGCTGAAGTCTACGGCCCGTATACCAACGAAGAACTTGTTGGCGAGGCTCTTGCGCCTTTCCGCGACCAAGTGGTGATCGCTACGAAATTCGGGTTCGATTTCTCGACTGAACCGCGCGGCATCAACAGTCGCCCGGAACATATCAAGCAAGCGGTGGAAGGCTCACTCAAACGGCTTCAGGTCGAGACGATTGATTTGCTTTATCAACATCGCGTAGACCCGAACGTTCCCATCGAAGACGTAGCGGGTACGGTGAAAGAGTTGATTCAAGCAGGCAAGGTCAAGCACTTCGGTCTCTCAGAAGCGGGCGCGCAGACCATTCGCCGCGCGCATGCGGTGCAGCCCGTGACGGCGTTGCAAAGCGAATACTCACTGTGGTTCCGCAATCACGAGAAAGAGATCTTGCCGACAGTGGAAGAACTCGGCATCGGCTTTGTGCCTTACAGCCCGCTCGGCAAAGGTTTTTTGACGGGCAAGCTGGACGAGAACACGCAATTTGACAGCACGGATTTTCGCAACATCCTGCCGCGCTTTACGCCCGAAGCGCGCAAGGCCAATCAAGCACTGGTTGAGCTGTTGGCAGAAATTGCCAACCAGAAAAATGCCACGCCCGCGCAAATTGCACTGGCTTGGGTACTAGCACAAAAGCCTTGGATAGTTCCCATTCCCGGCACAACAAAGCTGCACCGTTTGGAAGAAAACCTTGGCGCCGCAGCCATCGAATTGACACCTGCCGACCTCGGGGAAATTGAAAGCGCTGCCGCAAAGATCACGGTGGAAGGAAATCGTTATCCACCACAAATAGAAGCCATGACCGGTCTCTAAACGCTTGTTAGAAAGAACAGAAGCCAGGATTATGCGACATCACATCGAAGAGGACATTGTCGCCAATACTCTCGCCAGCGGCAGACTGAGCGAGATGGCCGCTAATTTCTTGCCAGCAGCGACAACACCTTCTGTGCTCATGTCGTTGCTGCCGATCATCGCGCTGGTGTTTGTCGCATATCTGGTCATTGGTCTGGCAATGCCATCGCTCCCGCTGCATGTGCATGAAGGCTTAGGTCTCAGCACTTTTGTAGTCGGATTGGTTGCGGGCAGTTCATTCGCGGCGGCGGTATTCTCGCGTCCGTGGGCAGGACATTATGCTGACAACCGAGGGAGCAAGCGCGCAGTTGTCATCGGATTGCTGGTCGCGGTCGTGTCAGGGTTGTTCTATCTGCTATCTCTTCTGTTCATCTCCAGCCCCGAAACATCGGTGACAATTCTGATACTGGGCAGGTTGCTGCTCGGCATAGCAGAGCGCTTCATCATCACGGGAGCCTTGAGTTGGGGGATGACGCTTGGCGGAACGCAGAATACGGGCAAGGTTATCTCGTGGATCGGAACGGCGCTTTACGCTGCTTTCGCTGTCGGCGCTCCGGCGGGCAAAGTCGGACTGGACGCGGTGTTTTTGGTCAGCATGTTGGTGGTGCTGTGTTCCGTAGCAGTCGCAATGCGGCCCCTACTTCTTGCCAGGAGGTCGGGATGAACGCGAAACAGTTGCTAACTCTTGGCGCAGCGGCTTTGACACTTGGTTTGTTATGGGGATGCAGCCGCGCTCCGGCTAAACAGATGCAAGGCCAACTCGTGCGGCTGGCAGAACTCGAAATTGATCCGGCACAGTTGGAAATGTATCAAGCTGCGCTGAAGGAGGAAATTGAGACTTCGATTCGCCTTGAGCCGGGCGTGCTGACCTTGTATGCCGTCGCGGAAAAAGACAACCCGGCGCGCCTCCGAATTTTTGAAATCTATGCGGATGAGCAGGCTTACAAAGCGCATCTGGAAACGCCGCATTTCAAAAAATACAAAGTTGGTACACAAGCGCTGGTGAAGTCCCTCAAGCTTGTCGAGACGACGCCCATTTTGCTCGGCGCTAAGTCAAAATGAGAAAGCGCGCAAATATGACGAAACAAGAACAACCTCCCACAACTGCCTGGTCGAAAGACGAACTGCAAAAGATCGCTGTAGCCGATGATCTGCACATCTCTCCGTTTCGTGAGGACGGAGTAACTTACGGCACACCAACGTGGATTTGGTCTGTCGCAGTTGATGCTGCGCTCTATGTGCGTGCTTACTATGGGCAAGCCTCTCGTTGGTATCAGGCCGCAGTGCGACAAAGAGCCGGACGGATCATTGCTGCGGGTAGAACAAAAGACGTGACATTCGAGCCGGTGGACGGTGCGATCAATGACCGCATTGACGCAGCGTACAGGATGAAATACCAAAGCAGCCCCTATCTCAAGCCGATGATCGGTTCCCGCGCCCGCTCCGCCACAGTCAAAATCATGCCGCACAAGGCCAACACGAAGGGTCAAAGTTGAAACGTCTTATGCTAATTAGCATCGTTCCGCCATACGACATTACCTTTATTAAAAATTGGCTGACTAGGCAGAGCGTGCTTTCTCTCGTCGCGAAACAAGGGACTCATACCTAAGCTGGAAATATGAAATATCGCGTCTGGAAGATGCTCTTGATTGTGACGTTGCTGTGGTGTGGCAGCGCGCTTGGCAACGGACAAAGCAAACCTGATACGCCGACTTCTACGCCAACGCCAACGCCGCCACCTCAGGCAACGCCATCACCTTATTCGATTGAAGGCTTAAATTTGGTTGGGGCGGCTGCCAGCATGCCATTGGTGTCTGACACTGTCCTCGGTGTTGACTCAGATTTCCGTCGCGCGCTTTTCAGCAAAGGATTGTTGTTTCGGGTCAATGCGCTCCCACGGATAACCGCGAATGTGTTGGACGGCCCAGTCCCTGCCAACCAGCAGGTGTATATCGGCCAGCGACCGACTTGGATTTCGGGACTGAACCCTATCCTCACGGCTGACCTGCGCCAGTTGGGTTTGCGCAATGCGCAACTGAACATCGGCGCGGCGTGGCGCTGGACCAATTGGAATCCGGCGGGGCCAAAGACAATCTCTTTAACGTCTCTTTATCTTTACAAGAGGTGGCGCGAGCATCGCGTCGAGATGAAGGCGGGATACCTCACCAACGATACGGAATTTGTGGGAATACAGGTGGGTGGCTCAACGGCAACCGCCGCGCAAGGCGTCTACGCGGTGTTGCCTTTCCAGGTGGGCATGTCCTTTTTCCCGCTTGTATCTCCTTCACTCAATGTGCGCATCCAAGGGCCGAAAGGCACATACCTCAAGGTTGCGGCACAGCGTAGCCTTGATGCAGCTGGCGGGCAGGCCACGCAAGCCCGCAATCAAACGGGCTTCCGCTTCAGGCCAAAAGGGGACAAGCTGCTTCACATCAATGAAGTTGGCTATCAGCATACTTCCGGCACAACGGCAAAGTATGTTTGGTTGCGTGCTGGTTACATGCACAACAGCACCGAATTCACCAACAAGCTCACAGGTCAAAAAGAAGCGGGCAATTATTGTGTTTACGCGCTGGCCGACTACCAGCTTCGCGCGCCGGATGAACAGGCTCCCGGTCACGGACTTTATCTTGGCGGTTCGGTGATGACTGCGCCCGCCAAGTTCAATTCGTATTCACGTTATTACGAAGCGCGGCTCTATCAGAAAGCCCCTTTTCGCTCGCGCCCGGACGATGTACTTTCCCTCGTTGCCGCTTACAGAGGCCACAGCCAATACGTCACGGATAAACTGGTCGCACAAGGCAAGACGGTTTGGCATAACTCGCCTTCCGTTACGGGCAGCTATGCAATGCATGTTGCTCGCGGAACTTATCTGAGCCTTGGGGCGGGCTATGTGCGTGGCGCGGCGATTACTCCGCGTGTGGCAGATGCGCTGACCTTGAGCGCCAATTTGGGAATGTATTTTTAGTTCGGAGCTGCGCCAAACACAGCGATGACGAAGATGGATGAAATACGCTTTTTTACAGTTCAAGGCTGCTGCGCAGCTTGGTGATGTCGCGTTGCGGCGGTGCGCCGAACAGCTTTTTGTATTCACGGCTAAAATACGCGGGATCTTCATAGCCTACGCGAAAGCCAGCATTTGCGGCATCCAGATCTTCGCCGAGCATCAGGCGGCGCGCTTCCTGTAAGCGGATTTGTTTCTGAAACTGCAAAGGACTCATCGCCGTGACCGACTTGAAGTGATGATGAAAGCCGGAAACGCTCATGCCGAGTTCGTTGGCAAGGTCGTCCATTTTGAGGGATTGAGCAAAGTTTTCGCGCAGCAAGCCGATGGCCTTGGAGATGCGCTGCGTGTCTTTCCCTGCCGTCAGCAGATGGCTGAGCCGTGCGCTTTGCCCGCCCGCCAAAAGCCGGAAAACGATCTCGCGGA
The DNA here is from genome assembly GCA_016196035.1 of Acidobacteriota bacterium. Taxonomy (NCBI): domain Bacteria; kingdom Pseudomonadati; phylum Acidobacteriota; species Acidobacteriota bacterium. The sequence continues at coordinate 81,376 of JACPYM010000053.1, forward strand.
TAATGAGCGGCGCGAGTACTTTGCTGTCAACCTGATGTGGCGGTGTGTCGAGCAATCGCACCAATCTGACTACGGCGTCGAGCAAATTGGCGTCCATCGGACTGACATCCATCGCCTTCAAGCTGGTGTTGCCTTTTTTGGGTTCAAGGCCGGATTCCATCATGACCGAAGCGACGAGCGTAGCATCAAGGTTCAACCGAAAACCCAAATAAGGGCGTTCTTTTGACGCTTCTTCGACTTGGAACGTGAGCGGCAAATCAACCGTGTAAATCAGGTAATGCCCCGAATCGTAGCGGAAGACTTCTTCGCCCAAAAGCGCCTGTTTGCGGCCTTGGGCGACGACACAAAAAGACGGCTGAAACAGCGAATGAATCGGCTCCGTCGGGCTGGATGAACGAGCCAGTCGAAAGCTGGCGGAAACATCCAGCGTTCCGTCCTGGGGCAGCGCTCGCGCGATGCGCTCAACCAGTTCTTCACGATTGCTTTGCGCTCTTTGGGCTTCACGTTTCGCTTCTTTTGGATTCATAGCCTCATCTTAGCCGCTTTGGTCTTGCAGCGCATGCTTCCAGCCAAGTTTTTGCAGGATCGTACAATCATTCGCCAGTATCGTCTTACCGCTTGCACGCAGGAACCTTTAGAATGAAAACTCAAACCATCAGATAGAAAAAGGAAAATTATGCAAAAACGTAAACTTGGAAAAAGCGGGCTGGAAGTGTCGGCCATCGGGCTGGGCTGTATGGGGCTGAGTTTTGGCTACGGCCCCGCCACCGACAAGCAGGAGGCCATCGCACTACTTCGCGCAGCCGCTGAGCAAGGCATCACGTTCTTTGACACGGCGGAAGCCTACGGCCCGTTCGCCAATGAAGAACTGCTCGGCGAAGCGCTCGCGCCAATTCGTGAGCAAGTGGTGATTGCCACCAAATTCGGCTTCGCGGGCGGCAAGCCGCTGGACGGTGTGGATAGCCGACCGGAAAATATCAGGAACGTAGCGGAGGCCGCCTTAAAGCGGTTGCGGACTGACTGCATTGACCTGTTCTACCAGCACCGCGTTGACCCGAACGTGCCGATTGAGGAAGTCGCGGGAGCGGTGAAAGACCTGATTCAAGCAGGCAAAGTAAAACACTTCGGCCTTTCGGAAGCAGGCGCGCAAACGATCCGCAGCGCCCACGCTGTGCAACCCGTCACTGCGCTGCAAAGCGAATACTCACTGTGGTGGCGCGAACCGGAAGCGGAAATTCTGCCGACGCTCGCGGAACTCGGCATTGGATTTGTTCCCTTCAGTCCGCTGGGCAAAGGTTTTCTGACAGGCAAGATTGACGAAAACACGACATTCGACAGCACGGATTTCCGCAACATCGTGCCGCGCTTTACCGCTGAAAATCGGAAAGCGAATCAGGCCGTGGTGGATTTAATTGCCAAGGTCGCAGCGCAAAAGAATGCGACATCCGCGCAAATCGCGCTGGCCTGGGTGCTTGCCCAGCAGCCCATACAGAACGTGGGGATCGTGCCGATTCCGGGCACCACGAAGCTGCACCGCCTGACAGAAAACAACGGAGCCGCTGCGGTAGAGCTGACGCCGGATGACCTGCGCGAAATTGATGACGCCACCGCGCAAATCACCGTGCAAGGCGCGCGATACCCTGAAGCCCTGCAAAAATTGGTCGGTCGCTGAGCCAGGCCAAGCAAACTGAAAGGACGAAAATGAAACTGTTCGCCGCAACCGTCATGTTGTTTTCGCTACTCGCTTCAGCATCTTCTCAAGCAAGCGGCCAAACCAATCAAGCTGGAGCCGCTGCAAGAACTGGCGCATCAACTCAGGACGCGAAGACCATCAGCATCACACGCAACAGTGCGCCGCCACCGCAGATGCGTGAGGCTGAAAACTTCCTGGGTTCTGTCGGCGTTGAAATGATTCAGGAAGCGACTTCCCCTTCACGCCTCGCTGGCGGGCGCGTCACTTTTGCGCCGGGCGCGCGGACAAACTGGCACTCGCATCCGCTGGGACAGATGCTCATTGTGACCACAGGCGCGGGCTGGGTGCAGCAGGAAGGCGGCGAGAAGCAAGAGATCAAGGTTGGCGATGTCGTCTGGACTCCGCCGGGCGTGAAGCACTGGCACGGCGCGACCGCTACCGACCGCCTGACGCACATCGCTCTGACGGAACAGCAGCCCGATGGCAAGCGAGTCGAATGGATGGAAAAAGTCAGCGACGCGCAATACAACGCACCAGCGCAAGCACAAGCCGTTCCCGCGCCAGTGCGTCTTTCTGCTACGAACAACCGACCGTCGGCCAGAGCGATGGGTGATTTTGCTCCCAAGCTGGCTGAGATTACCGATGACGTTCTTTATGCCGATGTCTGGGAACGTCCGCAACTCTCACGGCGTGATCGCAGTCTGGTGACGGTGGCGGCGCTGATTGCGATGAACCGTCCTGACCAGCTTCGCTCACACCTTACGCGCGCGCGCACGAATGGCGTGACGCTGGAAGAAATCGTCGAGACGATTACCCACATGGCCTTTTACGCAGGCTGGCCTAACGCGGTAACCGCCATTGCCGTGGCCAGGGAAGTCTTCAAATAAACGGGAGGATTCTATGAATACGAGCCAGCGAAAATTATTCATCGTGCTCTGGCTGCTCGCAGCCACCCTGATTAGTTCGGCAAGCGCACAAGAAACACGCAAGCCAGAGCAGGCATCCGCAGTCGTGAAAGTTGACAGCGGTCAGTTGCAGGGAGTCGAGGCCGATGGCGTGACCTCCTTCAAGGGCATTCCCTTTGCCGCGCCACCGGTCGGCGAGTTGCGGTGGCGTCCACCACAACCGACGCCGAAGTGGACGGGAGTGCGACAGGCCGCGGAATTCGGACGGAACTGTATGCAGGGACGAGGCGGGCCGCCTCCGGGCGCGGGCGCGCGCCCTGGTGCGCCTACAGCGACAGCACCGACCGGCGCGCCTGCGGCCCAAGGGCCGTCCGAGGATTGCCTGTATTTGAACGTCTGGCATCCGGCTGGTTCGGCCGCGCGCAATCTGCCTGTGATGGTCTGGATCTACGGCGGCGGTTTCACGGGCGGTTCGAGCTCCTCGCCCAACACGTCCGGCGTTCAATTCGCCAAGCAGGGTGTCGTCCTTGTCGCCATGAACTATCGAGTTGGACGCTTCGGTTTCTTCGCGTTTCCTGCGTTGAGCAGCGAACGTCCTAATGAGAATAAGGGCAACTACGCGTACATGGATCAGCTTGCCGCCTTGCAGTGGGTGAAGCGGAACATCGCCGCATTCGGAGGGAATCCGAACAACGTCACCATCTTCGGGTTCTCGGCGGGTGGTGTCTCCGTCCACAGCATGCTGGCCTCGCCACAGGCGCGCGGCTTGTTCCACAAGGCGATCGCCGAGTCGGGCGGCTCCAGAGACAGCGTACTCACCGCCCGGCCGCTGCGTGCGGATGGGGTTGATCCGAACTATCCGGTGTCGGCTGAGACCATCGGAATCCAGTTCGCGAAATCAATGGGGATCGAGGGGACGGACCAGGCCGCTCTGGCCAAGTTGCGCGGCCTCAGCGCCGATGAGGTTCTACGTGGCGCTCCCGCCCAGCAGGGGACCAATGCGCCTTCCTACGAGACGACGCCGATTCTTGATGGCAAGTTGATCACTGAAACAGCGGAGACCGCCTACAAGGCTCGCCGCCAGCCGCGCGTCCCGCTGATGCTTGGCAGCAACAGCGCCGATACCGCAGGCAACCGAATCAAGGCTCGCACCAAGGACGAGTTCTTCGCCCGGTACGGCCAGTGGAGCGCCGAGGCGAAGGCGGCCTACGATCCCGACGGAACAACTGAGGTTGCCACGATGGTGTCGCGGGCCAACGACGACTTCGGTCAGGCCGAGCCGGCGCGCTTCGCCGCAAACGCGTTCGCTGCCAACGGTTCGCCTATCTACCTGTACCGGTTCTCGTATGTTCAGACGGCGATGCGGGAACAGGCGCGAGCAGGAGCTCCGCACGGCGGCGAGATCGCCTATGTTTTCGGCACGCTGGGCGGAGGCCGCGGCGGCGCGCCAACACCGGAGGATCTGGCGGTCTCGCGGATGGCCCAAAGCTATTGGGTCAACTTCGCCAAGACGGGCAATCCAAACGGACCGGGACTCCCGATTTGGCCGCGCCACGTCGCGCGCAAAGACCAAATCTTTGATTTCCGCCCCGATGGTTCCGCGGGTGCAGGTCCGGACATCCGCAAAGCACGGCTCGACATAACGGAGAAAGCCACTGAGTCAGGTAAGCGAGCCGATCCATAGGCTCACAGCGAGCCACGGCCAGTGCCGATAACCGGTCGGCAAAGCTGGTCCCAAAAAAGCGCGACTGGACGTGATCGAGCAGGCCATCAAAATTATGATGCCACGCTAGGCTAGTCAGGATTTAACGGAGGGATTTATGAAAAGACGTTCGTTCGTAGGCGGTGCGCTAGCTGGCGCGCCGATCACAGGAGCATTTCTGAAACAGCAAAAAGTTAAAGCGGGTGACATCCCCACCACGACGTTCGGCAAGACCGGCGTCAAAGTCAGCGTCATTGCACAGGGCGGCGCGCGGATGGATTTGCATCCCGATATTCCGACCGCAGCGGCGCACGTCCGCAAGATGTATGAAATCGGCGTGACGTACTTTGATTGCGCGCGGGCCTACTGGAACGGGCGTTCCGAAGAAGCCTATGGCATTGGATTGCAGGGCGTGCGGAAGAACGTTTTTCTCACGACCAAAACGATGGGGCGCAGCGCCAAAGAAGTAGAGCAGGATTTGGATACTTCGCTGCGTTTGCTGAAGACCGATTACGTTGACCTTTGGCAGGTGCATAACGTGATGAACCAGGCTGACATTGACAAGATTCTCGCTCCCGGCGGCGCGCTGGAGGCCGTAGTGCGCGCAAAACAAGCGGGCAAATGTCGCTTCATTGGATTCACCGGACATTTCGATCCCGCCATCCACGCGGCGTCACTGAAAGCGACTGACAAGTGGGAAACCGTGATGATGCCGATTCACGCGGCAGATCACGCTTATCTGAGCTTTGAAAAAACGACGATGCCCGTCGCGCTCGAACGCGGCGTAGGCGTGCAAGCGATTAAGGTTTTCGGCAAGGCGTTTTTGCTGCGTTCGCTGAGTCCGACCGAATGTTTGCGCTATGCACTGAGCCAGCCCGGCGTTCACGTCGCCATTTGCGGCGCGGGCACGCAGGGTCAGATGGAAGACAACATTCGCACCGTCCAAAATTTCAAAAAGATGACGCCGGAAGAAATTGCGGATGTGCAGAAACGTTCGCTGCTCGGACAAGGCGTTTATGCTGGAGCCAAAATGGAATACTGGAAAAAGAGCGCCTGAGATTGGACTGAAGGCAAGAAGGACTATCGCATGAACAAGCAACCAACTGATTTGACTCTAAACAACGGAACTACGATGCCAGCTATTGGGCTGGGAGTAATGCAAGGTACTCAAAAGGAATCCGAAGAGGCTGTGTTATCGGCGATTGAAACAGGGTATCGGCTTATTGATACAGCATCGGCATATATGAATGAAAAAAGCGTCGGCGAAGGAATTCGTCGAAGCGGCATCAACCGCTCAGATCTCTTCGTTACTACGAAGCTCTGGGTTACTGACTACGGTACAGAAGAAGCGAAGCGCGGCTTTGAAGCAAGTCTTCGCCGCCTTGGGACAGACTACGTTGATCTTTATCTGCTTCATCAACCGATGCCCACCGAGTTCGATAAAACGGTAGCCGCTTACAAGGCTGCTGAAACTTTTCTCAAAAAAGGCCGTGCTAAGGCCATTGGCGTCTGCAACTTTGCGCCTGCGCATCTGGAACGCTTGATAAATGAAACGAGTGTCGTACCCGCCGTCAATCAGATCGAAGTGCATCCGTTCTTCATTCAAAGAGAGTTGAGGGCTGTCAACACCAAGCTAGGCATCAAGACGCAAGCCTGGTCGCCGCTCGCAGGGATTCACGTTTACATGCCGAACTCTAAAGACACTCTTAATCCGCATAAACATCCGACGCTTGTAGCGCTTGGTGAAAAGTATGAGAAGACTCCAGCGCAAATCATGTTGCGCTGGCACGTTCAGATCGGGAATTGCGCGATTCCGAAGTCTGTGAATGCGGATCGTATCAAAGAGAACTTCGCAGTGTTTGATTTTGCGCTAACGCCGGAAGATATATTGAGTATCGAAAACTTAGATACCGGCGTACGCGGCGGTCCAGACCCAGAAATCATCACCACGACGACATTCGGATTCACGATCGATAACAGCCCGCAGGCGGACAACGCAAATCGCGAGTAAAAGATGGTGAGCGATCATAGCGAGTTCAGTTGTTAGACCGCACGCGCTTTGCGGTCATGGGGTTTAACGAGAACCAGAAACGAGAACGAGAAATTGATGCAACACAGGCTGCAAACATTATTCACGATATTCCTGCTCATCTCCGTTGCCGCGAGCGCGCAGACCGTAGGAAAGGCCAATCTGCCGCCGCTACAAATCAAAGAGCAAGGCAGTTTCGCTGTCGGCGGAACGGTCATCACCAATCCAGGTAAGTTTGACCCCGCTCGCCCGACGCCCGACGGACAAACTTTGCACGGCGATCATGCTTATGTGACTTATCAGCTTCCGACGAAGGCACGTCAGCTTCCGCTGGTGATGTGGCACGGCATCGGGCAGTTCTCGAAGACGTGGGAAACGACGCCGGACGGACGTGAAGGTTATCAAAACATTTTTCTGCGCCGTGGCTTCGGAGTCTATCTAATTGACCAGCCGCGCCGTGGCAACGCAGGTCGCAGCACTCAGGCAGCGACCATTCAGCCTACGCCTGACGAGCAAGGATGGTTTGGCACGTTCCGCCTCGGCATCTGGCCCGATTTTTTCCCCGGCGTGCAATTTTCGCGCGACCCAGAGGCGCTGAATCAATACTTCCGCCAAATGACGCCAAGCATAGGCCCGATTGATGGCGAGGTGAATGCGAACGCCGTCGCGGCGCTCTTCGACAAGATCGGGCAAGGCATTCTCGTCACCCATTCTCACAGCGGTGGCTTTGGCTGGCGCACGGCAATTAAGAACCAAAACGTCCGCGCCATTGTTTCTTATGAACCGGGCAGCGGGTTCGTCTTCCCCGAAGCCGAAGTCCCCGCTCCGATTCAGAGTTCCGGTGGGCCGCTGGCGGCGGTGGGAATCCCGCTGGCGGAATTCATGCTGCTCACCAAGATTCCCATCGTCATCTATTACGGCGATTTCATCCCCAAAGAACCAATAGCAAATGCGGGGCAGGATGGATGGCGCGCTCGTTTGGAAATGGCGCGCAAATGGCGGGACGCGGTGAACAAGCGTGGCGGCGATGTCATGGTTGTTCATTTGCCCGAAGCCGGCATTAAGGGCAACACGCACTTTCCCTTCTCGGATTTGAACAATCTACAAGTCGCTGACTTGATGTCCGCGTGGCTTAACAAAAAGGGGCTGGACAAATACCCGACGCGTTCGGGCAGGAGTAAAGGCTTATGACCATGACCAAAATCAATCGTCGCGCTTTTCTGCAAGTGACGGCGTTGGCAGGTGGCGGCATCATGCTGGGACTGTATCCAAAGGCTAGCACTGCATTAGCACAAGGGCCGCCGCGCATGGCTCCCTTGGTTCCGTCGGATTTCATCCGTATTGCGCCCAACGGCAGCGTTACGCTCACCGCGAAAAATACGGAAATCGGGCAAAACGTTCTCAATACATTGCCGATGCTGATTGCCGAAGAACTGGATGTGGACTGGAAAGATGTCAAAATCGTCCGCGCCGATGCAGATAACAAATATGGCCCGCAATTCACGGGCGGCAGTTCGGCAACGCCCATGAACTGGGAGCCGATGCGGCAGGTGGGCGCAGCGGGTCGGCAAATGCTGATCGCTGCTGCTGCAAACACCTGGGGCGTAGCGGCTACGGAATGTTCGACGGCATCCGGTCGCGTGCATCACAAGGCGTCCAATCGCTCGCTCGGATACGGCGAACTGGCAACCAAAGCAGCCACAATGCCCGTGCCCGATTTGCGCTCCGTCAAACTCAAAGACCCGCAGAATTACAAAATCATCGGCACTTCCACCGTGAGCACGGAAATCAAAGACATCGTCACGGGCAAACCGATTTTCGGCATTGATGTGACAGTGCCGGGGATGCTTTACGCCGTCATGCAACGAACTCCGGTGCTGGGCGGCAAAGCCATCAGCGCGAACCTCGACGCCATCAAAGCGATGAAAGGTGTCAAGCATGCTTTCATTGTCGAAGGCCGACCGCTACGCAGTGATTATCCCAATTACCTGTTTGAAGACCCCGGCTTTGAATCCGGCGTCGCCATCGTGGCCGACAGTTGGTGGGCGGCGCAGTCCGCGCGCGAAAAGCTCGAAGTGAAATGGGATTCTGGCAAATGGGGCACGCAGAACACCTTAGACATTGCCAAGAAAGCCGATGAACTTTCCAAGCAAACTCCGATGCGTACGCTGCGGCAGGATGGCGAGGTTGAGACTGTCTTCAAACGCGCTGACATCAAAGCCGTCGAAGCTAATTACACGATTCCTTTCATCGCGCACGGTACGCTCGAGCCGCAAAATTGCACGGCGCATTTCAAAGACGGCAAGTTGGAAATTTGGTCTACGAGTCAGATTCCGCAACCCGGACGCACGGCGGTGGCGCAGTTGCTCAAGCTGCCTGAAAGCGACGTGACGGTTCACATGGTGCGCGGCGGCGGCGGATTCGGACGCCGTGCGTATAACGACATCATGCTCGATGCCGCTTGGATTTCTAAACAGATCAACGCGCCGGTCAAGTTGCTCTGGTCACGCGAAGACGACATCCAACACGATTATTATCGCTGCGGCGGCTTCCAGTTTATGAAAGCTGCGGTTGACAGCGCAGGCAAGCTGGTTGCGTGGCACGATCACTTTGTTGCTTACGGTGAAGGGAATAACTTCGCGCACGATGGCGGCTTTCAGCCGGGCGAATTTCCCGCGCGTTTCGTGCCGAATTTTCGCGTGCAATCTTCGGTGATGGGGCTGGGCTTAAAAACCGGAGCCTTGCGCGCGCCTTATTCCAACAGCACGGCGTGGGTGATTCAGTCGTTCATTGACGAACTCGCGCACGCTGCGGGCAAAGACCCCGTGCAATTCCGTTTGGATTTATTGACCGGAACGCCGCTGCCGCTGGGACAGCGTGAACGAGGCTTGGACGCTTCACGTATGATCGGCGTCATCAACCTCGTCGCGGAAAAATCCGGCTGGGGCAAACGCAAGCTACCCAAAGGCACTGCGCTCGGCGTAGCCTTCCATTTCAGCCATAGCGGATACTTTGCCGAAGTCGCCGAAGTTACGGTCAACGCCAACAAGAAAATCAAAGTGAATAAAGTTTGGGTCGCGGCTGATGTTGGCAGCCACATCATCAATCCCAGTTCCGCCGAAACGCAGGTACAAGGCGCGGTCATAGATGGCCTGAGCGAAATGATCCAGGAAATCACCTTGAAAAACGGGGCTGTAGAGCAGTCGAACTATCATCAGCATCCGTGGTTGAAAATGTCGCAAGCCCCGCCGCAAATCGAAGTCCATTTCCTGAAAACCAACAATGCGCCGACAGGCTTGGGCGAACCGGCGCTGCCGCCAATTCTGCCCGCCGTCTGCAATGCGATTTTCACGGCGACGGGCGAACGCATTCGCACGATGCCGATGACGAAACAGGGCTTTAGTTTCGCCTAAACGCTTTTTGAAGGAGAAAACGTATGATTAAGCTGAAAGTAAACGGAAAGAACCAGCAATTTGACGGCGACCCGGAAATGCCGCTGCTCTGGGTGTTGCGCGACGAACTCGATCTCAAGGGAGCGAAGTTCGGTTGCGGCATGGGCTTGTGCGGCGCGTGTACCGTGCATGTGAATGGGCAGCCGACGCGCGCGTGCTTTACGCCCGTCTCGGCAGTGGCGAACAAATCGGTGACGACGATTGAAGGCCTTTCGGCTGAAGGTACGCATCCGGTGCAAGTTGCCTGGCAAGACCTCGACGTACCGCAATGCGGTTATTGCCAAGCCGGGCAAATCATGTCGGCGTGCGCCTTGCTGGTGAAAAAGGCCCACCCTACTGACGCCGAGATTGACACGGCGATGAATGGCAACCTGTGTCGTTGCGGCACCTATCTGCGCATCCGCGAAGCCATCCACAAAGCTGCTGAACTCACGGCGGCAAACAACGCTAAACCCGCTAACCGAACGCCGCGTGCTGGCGCGCGTTTGGCGCCAACCAAAAACGGCAAAAAGTAAGGAGAGACATCATGAGATTTTTAGTTTCGTTAGCATTACTTTGTGCGTTCGCTGCATTGCCGTTCGCGGCTGGAACGATTGCACCCGAAGCCGAGTGGTCGCAATGGCGCGGCCCGCTACGTGATGGGAAATCGAGCGAAACGGGCCTGCTCAAACAATGGCCTGAAAAAGGCCCGGCTGTGAGTTGGTCAATCGCCAATCTCGGCGAAGGCTACGGCTCGCTGGCGATTCGCGCAGACCGCATCTATGTGCAGGGTACGAGCGAAGCCAAGAGTACGGTGTTTTGTTTGAACCGCGCCGATGGCAAACCGATTTGGTCGGTCTCGTTCGGGCCGCGGTTGGATCAAGACAAAGGCAATGGGCCGCGTGGCACGCCGACGCTGGATGGCGACCGAATGTATGTGTTGACTGAGAACGGCGAGCTGGCTTGTTTACGCGAAAAGGACGGTTCGCGCGTCTGGGGCAAAAACATTCTGAAAGAGTTTGGCGGCAGCAATCCCAAATGGCTCATCAGCGAATCACCGCTGATTGACGGCAACAAGTTAATCGTATCGCCCGGCGGCAACGGCGCAGGCATCGTGGCGCTCGACAAAATGACCGGCACGGAGATTTGGCGCACAAAGGAATTGAGCGCCGAGACGGGTTATGCCTCCTGCATCATTGCAGAGGTGGGCGGCGTGCGCAGCTACATCAACTTCACTTCAAAGGCGGCGGTCGGCGTGCGCGCCAGCGATGGCAAGCTGATGTGGAGCTACGCCAATGTCGCGAACAACGTTGCCAATTGCTCGACGCCGGTCTTTGCCGACAACAAAGTGTTCTTCTCATCGGCTTATGGAACGGGCGGCGCGTTGCTTAACCTCAAGGCGGAAAACGGCGAGGTCAAAGCCACGGAAGCCTACTTCACGAAAGAAATGATGAACCATCACGGCGGCATGGTGCTGGTCAACGGCTATCTCTACGGCTTCTCCAATGCAATCCTGACCTGCATCGAATTCAGCACGGGCAAGGTGATGTGGAAAGATCGCAGTGTTGGCAAAGGCTCAATCACTTACGCGGACGGGATGTTGTATCTGCTCGGCGAAAAACAGATGGCTGGCCTGGCCGAAGCCAATCCCAAGGCCTACGTCGAAAAAGGGCGCTTTCCGATCAATGACCGAGGCTGGGATAGCTGGGCGCACCCGGTAGTTGTGGGCGGCAAGCTTTATCTCCGCAATCAGAATGAACTGACTTGCTATGACGTGAAGGGGAAGTAAGGAGAACTTATGACCATGGCAAAAATCAATCGCCGCTCTTTTCTCGAAGTGACTGCGCTGGCGGGCGGAGGCTTTCTACTCGGCCTGTATCCAAAGGCGGCGGCGCTCGGACAGGCTAAACTTACGGCGGAAAATGCGCTGCTTCCGGCGGATTTCATCAGCATTGCGGCGAACGGCGTGGTCACGATTACGGCGAGAAATCCTGAGACCGGGCAACACTCGCTGAATATGTTGCCGATGTTGATTGCCGATGAACTGGATGTGGACTGGAAGGCTGTCAAACTGGTACGCCCTGATGCGGATAACAAATACGGCATTCAGTTCACAGGCGGCAGCACCGCTACGCCGAACAACTGGGAGCCGATGCGGCAGGTCGGCGGCGCGGCGCGGCAAATGCTGCTCGCTGCGGCAGCGCAAACGTGGGGCGTGGCCGCATCCGAATGCTCGACCGCATCCGGTCGCGTGATTCACAAGGCATCCAATCGTTCCTTGGGTTATGGCGAGCTTGCCGCCAAAGCCGCCACGCTGCCTGTGCCGGATTTCAAATCGCTCAAGCTCAAAGACCCGAAGGATTACAAAATCATCGGTACGACGACACATGACGTAGAGAACAAAGACATCGTGACCGGCAAACCGATTTTTGGCATTGATGTGACAGTGCCGGGGATGCTGTATGCCGTGTTTCAAAAGACACCTGTCTTCGGCGGCAAAGCGGTCAGCGCGAATCTCGACGCCATCAAAGCAATGAAAGGCGTCAAGCATGCTTTCATCGTCGAAGGCAAACCGAACACAAGCAATTTCCCCAATTACCTGAATGACGATACAGGGCTGGAAGCTGGTGTTGCCATCGTCGCGGACAGTTGGTGGGCGGCAAATTCGGCGCGTGAAAAACTGGAAGTGAAATGGGACGAAGGCAAATGGGGAACGCTCAATAGCGTGGACATTGCCAAAAAAGCCGACGAGCTTTCCAACCAAAATCAAACACAATCTGGGGCGCGCACGCTGCGCCAAGACGGTGATGTCGAAGCGGTTTTCAAAAGCAGCAATGTCAAAGTGGTCGAGAGCGCCTACGTCTTTCCCTTCATCGCACACGCTCCGTTAGAGCCGCAAAACTGCACAGCGCATTTCAAGGACGGCAAGCTCGAAATCTGGTCAACCAGCCAGACGCCACAAATCGGAAAAACCATTGTTTCGCGCTTGCTCGGTCTGCCCGAAAAAGACATCACGATCCACATGATTCGTGGCGGCGGCGGATTCGGACGCCGGTTGTACAACGATTACATGTGCGAAGCCGCCTGGATTTCTAAAACTGTTGGTGCGCCGGTCAAAGTGTTGTGGACGCGCGAAGACGATATGCAACACGATTACTATCGTTCCGGCGGGTTCCAATACCTGAAAGCTGCCGTAGACAACACAGGCAAACTTGTCGCCTGGCACAATCATTTCGTCGGTTATGGCGAAGGCGAAACCTTCACGCATTCCGGTCAGGTAGACGGCAACGAATTCCCTTCCCGCTTTGTGCCGAACTTCCTGATGCAGGCGACCGTGATGCCGCTCGGCCTCAAGACCGGCGCGTTGCGCGCGCCGCGCTCCAACGTCTATTCCTGGGTGTACCAATCGTTCCTTGACGAACTGGCGCAGGCTGCTGGCAAAGACCCGGTACAGTTTCGCTTGGGGTTATTGAGCAACGCACCGCCCGCCGGAACGCAAGGTGTGATGAAGGCCCAACGCATGATTGATGTCGTGAAGCTCGTCGCTGAAAAATCCGGCTGGGGCAACCGCAATCTGCCCAAAGGCACGGCCATGGGCATCGGCTTCCATTACAGCCACCGCGGCTATTTCGCCGAAGTCGCCGAAGTCACCGTGTCGGCGAACAAGAAAATTAAAGTGAACAAGGTGTGGGTTGCCGGAGACATCGGCAGCCACGTCATCAATCCCGGCGCATCTGAAAACCTGACGCAAGGCGCAATCGTGGACGGCATGAGCGAGATGTTGCAGGAAATTTCGTTGAAAGACGGGCGCGTCGTGCAATCGAACTATCACGAGCACCCGCTAGTGAAGATGTCGCAGACGCCACCCACCGAAGTCCATTTCCTGAAAACCAACAATTCGCCGACGGGCTTGGGCGAACCCGCCTTGCCGCCGATTCTGCCCGCGATTGCGAACGCGGTGTTCTCAGCAACAGGCGAGCGCATTCGCACGCTGCCGATGACGAAGCAGGGCTTTAGCTTTGCGTAAACGCTTTTTCAAGACCACGACTCACAGATTAAATATAAGGCACCCAGCCTTGTTAATTCGCGGATTTCGTTTCGAGTCGCAGAAACCGCGCGGCATTGTTGTACAGGATGTCGCGTTTTTGCTGCGGGGTCAGGTAATCGGCGTTCTGAATAATGCTAATCGAATAAGCCATGAGCTTCGGCCAAATCATTTGATCCGTTCCGAACATCACGCGGTCTCCGAATCCGGCGTCTACCAGTCGCTCAATGTAACGATTCACTTCCTTGATAGGGTAGCTCCAGATCAGCCCGGCGACGTCAACGTAAACGTGCGAATTGGCCTGTAACAACGTGAGCATGTTGTCAATCAGCGGATAGCCCGCGTGCATCACCTGAACCCGCAGCTTGGGATGGCGCGCGAGCAATTCTTCCAGCAGCAACGGGTCGCCCTTCGAACCGCGAAAGTTCGGCGAGGTGATGTTCGCGCGACCGGAACCGCCGGTGCCCATATGAATGGCGACCGGAACATCAAGCTCTTCGGCCAGCGCAAAGTATTTATCCACGCTCATATCGCTGGGCGACACCCCTTGATACTGCAAGCCGATTTCGCCCATGACCTTGAATCCGCTTGTGGTAAAGAGCTTGCGCAACTCTTCGAGCGTAGCGCGTTTGTCGGCGGTCGCTTGATTGTCAATGCCCGTACCGGTGATGACGCGACTGGGCGCGGCTTCTTTCCATTTCTGTACGCTCTTGGGATCGCCCATCACCACTGCCGTGACGTTCAGACGTTCCATTTCTGCCAGTACATCTTTCATGTATTCGCCCGGCGCGGACGGATAGAGCGCGGGTGTACATGCCGTTTTCACCCAGCCGGAGCGCTCTTCTTTCTCCTTTGGATCAGACGCAAGGAACTGCGGCGTGTTCGGACACATGGGCTGTGCGCCGGGAAAGTTGCCATCCATCGCATGGACGTGGACATCAATGACGGGCGGCGCTTTTTCGGCATTCTGGGCGTGGGAAATGGCGGCACAAGAGAAGACGAGCACAGCACAAAGTAAAAAGGAGACATTGCCTGACGCAGGTGCGAAAGCGGCAGTGTAACGGGGTTGTTGCATGGGATTGTTCCTTTGCGTTTTTAGTTGAATTCGGATTACTTATGCATGGCTTTGGAAGAGAAGCGAATTTGAATTCGCGAGATCAACCCTCTCTGACACTCTTATACTAGCAAAGTCTTGCTCGGATTGCATGTTTTCGGCCCCCAAAAAACACCCTCAAAAACTTGCCTGACTTTTCCCAATGTAGATGATGTCGCGGCTCTAACTTCAGAGCCGAAGAAGTCGCACTCTCCACACCGAGAGAGTTCTCAACGTAAAGACGATTCGATGGGCCGCAACGCCTTCGGGCAAGCGTTCCATCCGGTTTATCTCAACACAAAGGAGAAACTCGCATGAACAGTCTTGGGAACGCCTTGCAATCACAAACCGCACATCCTGACAATGCGAATCGGTCAGGCGACCTGCCCGTGCGCCGTGATGCGCCAGACGGGCGCAATCTGCTTGCTCGCATTCTGGACACGCCACACCTGGCGCAGGTTGTCCCGCAATTGCAGCCTGAAGTGCTGCACCGGGTCATTCAGCATTGTGGACTTGAAGATTGCGGCGAACTCGTGGCGCTGACCACACCCGAACAGTTGGCGCGTGTCTTTGATCACGACTTGTGGCGCGCCAACCAGCCTGGGCAGGACGAGCAGTTTGATGCCGAACGTTTCGGCGTGTGGATCGAGGTCCTGTTGGAAAACGGCGCTGAGGTGACGGCACAGAAGCTGGCGGCGATGGACGCAGAACTTGTGATCTCCGGGCTTGCACAGCACGCGCTCGTCTACGACCGTGCGGCGGTTACGCCCTATGAGACGCTGGAGGGAGAACTGATCACTTTCTACGCGGATGCGATTAGCGCTTTTGATAATGGACTCTCCTTCGAAGCCGGTGGCTATTTGCTCTTGGCCAAGCGCGCTGATTCCTGGGAGGCAATTGTCGAGGTGCTGATGGCGCTCGGCGAAACGCATCCTGGCTATTTCAATCAAGTGCTGCACGGCTGCATCAGGCTCTCAAACACTGGCTTCGAGGACGATGGGCTGGATGACTTGCTCGCCGCTGGGGAGCAGGTGATGTTCGATCTGGCGGGCGGTCGTGAAGGTCGCCGGGAGAAGCAGGGATATGTGACGCCCGGGCAGGCACGCGCGTTTCTTCAGATGGCACGGGAGCTTCGTCTTGATGCCGCCGCCAAGCCAACGGCCAACCCGCTCGCGCGTGCCTATTTCCGAGCCATCAACGAGACGCCAACGACTGATACCAACAGCGCCTCAAGCCCAGCGGGACTTTTGGCGAAGAGATCGGAGCCTGCGCCGGAGCAATCCGCCGAGTCGGTCGCCGCAATCTACGAGTTACTTCTTGATGCGGGAGTCATTCCACAGCCACTGCGCGCCTTGCTCGCCGGAGCAGTAGAGCACTTGCCACGTCTCAATGAGATCAAAGCACGGCTGGAATTTGCGCTCAACCAAAACTATTCCGCCTATTTGGCCAGACAAGAAGAACTCGCTTATCTGGCGAATGTGTTGATGGCCGGATGTTCCATTCAGGCACGGCCTTTTACGGCGCAAGAGGCGTCGGACGCTGCCCTCGCGACCTGCAACCTTGGCTTGGAAAACTGGCCCCCTCACTGGCTCCCGGCAAACTCGACAGCGCTGCCCACCTCCTTCCTCGTCGCTCATGACCTGATTAGCGTGTTTCAGGTCGGATGGAAGATTCTTCATGACAACGTCGGCATGTACGCGGCGAACCAACTGATCGAAGTCCTGAAACGCATGCGGTGCGACGATCGCGAGATTCAAAGGGACTTGGATGTGCTTCGCATCAAGCTGGCGAAACATTGGCAGGCCGGTGCGCCCTGGCACGCCCGGGACGCGCTGGAGGTGCTCGCGATTCTGGATACGTCGGCGTGGGCCGCACTGCTTACGCTGATTGACGAATGCCCGACGCTGCACGCAGTTGTCGGCGCGTCACGAGACTCGCGCACGCTCTCTGTCAACGCTTCTGATTTCGAGTTCATTTCGGAGAACAGCCAGATCGCATCCGTCCGCGAATTCATGCGATCGTTGCCGGAAACACTGTGCCTCTGACCGGTATGTGCCTACATTGATCATCAACATCGGATGTTGATGATCAATGTAGGCACCGCTCATCGAGAGGCATCACTTTGCGCAAACCGTTTAACCGGAGGAAACAATAATGGCGACTGACCAAATCTGCTTCGATAACGGGGCGGCCTACGAACGATATATGGGGAAGTGGAGCCAGCTTGCAGGCGAGGTTTTCCTCGACTGGCTTGCCCCTAAAGAAGATTTGCGCTGGCTCGACGTTGGCTGCGGCAATGGCGCCTTTACCGAAATGCTGGTCGAGCGGTGCGCGCCAGCCTCAGTCCAAGGCATAGACCCGTCTGAGGAACAGCTTGCCTATGCGCGCACACGACCTGCGTCGCGCATCGCCCAGTTTCGTCGGGGCGATGCCATGGCACAGCCTTTCCCCGCTGACACGTTTGACGTGGCCGTCATGCCGCTGGTGATTTTCTTCGTTCCCGACCCGGCCCAGGGCGTGGCCGAAATGGCGCGCGTGGTTGGCCCGGGCGGTCTCGTCACAGCTTATGCGTGGGACATGCCGGGCGGGGGGGTTCCTTATGAGGCGCTGCAATCTGAGATGCGCGAAATGGGCCTGGCCGTGCTAGCACCGCCAAACCCTGACGCGTCAAAAATAGATGCATTGCAGGACTTGTGGACTGGCGCAGGGCTGGCGGTCGTCGAGACGCGGCAAATCACCGTGCAACGAACCTTCGCCGATTTTGACGACTATTGGACGACCATCCTCGGCGGGCCGAGCGTTAGTCCAACCCTCGCGGCGCTGACCGCCGAAGACCTTGCTCTGCTCAAAGGGCGGATGCGGACGCGCCTGTCGGCAGATGTCGCAGGCCGCATCACCTATAGCGCCTGGGCTAACGCGGTAAAGGGGCGCGTTCCGAACTAATTTTGTTCGACTCCGCAGCGTCCGGCTTTCGGGCGATTTCCTTGCGGTATATGATCTCATCGTTTTTGAGCAGACTAGCTTTTCCATTCTCCGCAGGCCGCCGATGACAAAGCAGGGCTTTGATCTTTGCGAAAAGACATCCCCCATTGGCGCCGGGGCGATCTGCAAATAATTTGATCAGGTGAGACCGACAATGAATAGACACATACGGCACGTGAGGCCTCTCTGGTTGAGGCGCACTTGGAAGATGCGAGTTGCAGTAAGCGTCGCAGCATGTTTATGCGTGCTTGCTCTGGCGCGTTCTCTCTCAGAGTTGGCACCGATGCGCGTCTGCGCACAGCAGCCTGCGCCGGCAAAACCGGTCGTGGTGCAACCGGGAGCGCCGGGGAAACCCACGCGGGCGCTTCCCGCAACGACAAAAGCCAAGTTGCCGCCCGTTGCCAAGGCGGATGTGCAGTTCATGCAAGGCATGATCGTGCATCACGCTCAAGCGGTGGAGATGACGGCGCTAATCGAATCGCATACCGAGAACGAGGAAGTGCGGTCGCTGGGCGCGCGCATCAGCCACTCGCAAGCTGACGAAATCAAGTTCATGAAACGTTGGCTCGTGTCGCGCGGGCAGCCCATCGAGATGACGATGACTGAAATGCACCAGATGCATCACGGGAAAATGTCGCACGAAGAGATGATGTTGATGCCGGGGATGCTAACTGCCGCGCAGATGGCGGCGCTCAGGCAAGCCAAAGGCGATGAGTTCGACCGTCTGTTTTTGACCGGGATGATTCAGCATCACGGCGGCGCGTTGGATATGGTCAAAGATTTGTTTGACACAGCAGGCGCGGGACAAGAGGCTGAATTGTTCAACTTCGCAACCGATGTAGACAGCGGCCAGCGCGCCGAAATCCGCATCATGCAAACCATGCTGGAGAAAACCCCTTCAAAGGAAAAACGATGAACCAAGTATATACCGTGACATTCCGCTTATTCGTAATCTCTCTTCTTTTGTGGCTATGTTTTCCCGGCAAGCTGCAAGCGCAAACGCCTCCGGCACAGGAGCAGGCGAAGGCAGCCGAGCAGAAAAAAGCCGAAGAGAATCCGTTTGCGCCTGAGCAAGCACGGCCGCTCCCGGCTGGCATGACCGGCTCGGATGCCAACGATCCGCGCGCCAAACTGAAACCGGGTTTGTATGACGCTGAAGCCATCGCGAAGGGCATGAAACATATCCTGCTCCTGAAAAAACCCGGCCCGTTTCAACTCGAAGCAGATGATCCTAGTAATCCCAAAGTGCAAAAAACCTTGGGCTTGCTCGGCATGTCTGACACCTCAAAGATACCGAAGCCGTTCCAGTTAGTGATGGCGCAACTGGCGTTTGCGAACTCGGACCTGGCGTTCCAGCGCAACCACCTGTTTCAAGGGAATTTTTATGGCGTCAGCATCTATGACATCTCCAATCCAGCGCAGGCCAAGTTGGTCACATCTATGGTTTGTCCGGGCGGACAAGGCGATGTGTCGGTATACAAGAACCTGATGTTTATGTCGGTCGAGATGCCCAATGGCCGTATAGATTGCGGCGCGCAGGGCTTTGCACCGGAACCTCCGGCGAAAGCGGGCGAAGAGAACAAGCCGACCTTGCCCGCACCGCAAAAAGAGCGGTTTCGTGGCGTGCGGATTTTCGACATATCCAACATCAGGAATCCCAAACAAATCGCCGCCGTGCAAACCTGTCGCGGCTCGCACACGCATACGCTGGTCGTAGACCCGAAGGATAAGAACAACGTTTACATCTACGTCTCCGGCACCTCCTTCGTGCGGCAAAGTGAAGAGTTGGCCGGGTGTTCGGGTGAGGCGCCGGATAAAAACCCGAACACGTCGCTGTTTCGCATCGAGGTCATCAAAGTTCCCCTGGCCGCGCCGCAGAATGCCAAGGTGGTGTCCAGCCCGCGCCTGTTTATGGACTCGCGTACTGGCGTACTCAACGCTTTGAGCAGCGGTCCCACCCACGACTCACAAAAGCCCAATGTTAGCGACCAGTGCCACGATATTACCGTGTACTCGGAAATTGGGTTGGCCGCCGGCGCTTGCTCTGGCAACGGCATCGTGCTGGACATCAAAGACCCTGTTCATCCGAAGCGTCTGGACGCCGTCAACGATCCGAATTATGCCTATTGGCACTCAGCTTCGTTCTCGAATGATGGGTCAAAAGTCGTGTTCACCGATGAATGGGGCGGCGGACTCGGTGCGCGTTGCCGTCCCAACGATCCGAACAAATGGGGCGCCGACGCCGTGTTCAACTTGAAGGATAACAAGCTGAGTTTTGCGGGCTATTACAAGTTACCCGCCGCCCAAGGCGACAGCGAAAATTGCGTGGCGCACAACGGCTCGCTCATCCCTGTTCCCGGACGCGATCTAAAAGTGCAAGCCTGGTATCAGGGCGGCATCTCGGTGATGGACTTTACCGACGCAGCCAAGCCGGTAGAAATTGCCTATTTCGACCGTGGGCCGATTGATCCCAAGATGCTCGTGCTGGGCGGTGACTGGTCGGCGTATTGGTACAACGGCCACATCTACGCTTCGGAAATCGCGCGCGGGCTGGACATCCTTGAACTAACTCCAAGCGAGTTACTGACCCAAAATGAAATTGATGCCGCGAAAACGGTGCGCGTGGCGGAACTCAACGTGCAGAACCAGCAAAGAATCGTATGGCCTAACAAGTTAGTCGTCGCCAAGGCTTATCTCGATCAATTGGAACGCTCGCAAGCCTTGCCCGCCGACCAAATCACTGCCGTGCGAAACGCGATTCAAACCGCAGAGAGTTCACGGCTGACCAGAGGACGCGCAAAACTTCTGAGCTTCGCGCGGTCGTTGAAAGAAAGCGCTTCCAGCGCCAAGAGTGCTGTAGATGCGAAACGGATGCAGGCGCTGGCGGAAATCTTCCAGCGCCCCGTTAAGTAGCTGATTCAGGAACCGCAAAAATGAACTCCCTTCCAATCAACACAGACGACGCCGAGACATCGGGCACCACGTCTGAGACGTTGCTGCGAACCAGTTCGTCCTGGAACAACGTACCGTATCAGGCTTACGCCGCAGGCTCGCCTGAACTCGTCGTGCGCAAAATCACTATTCCGGCGCGCGGTGTATTGCGCTGGCACGAACATCCGATGCCGACGGCGGCTTATGTGCTTTCGGGCGAAATCACGGTTGAGGAACCAGACGGAAAGCAGCAGCACTTCACTGCGGGGCAAGTGATCCCTGAGCCTGTCAACACAGTGCATCGTGGAATAGTCGGCGATACGGATGCTGTCTTCATCGTGTTTTATGCCGGGGTGAAAGAGATGCCGTTAGCGAAAGGAACGTGATGACGCTGCAAAATAGAAGCGCGCTGGTAACGTCAAAGCTATACGCACCAGATATTCAAAATGAATATTGAGATAATTGACTTATCTGTAAACGTTCCCGGCGGAAGTGTCTTTGTCCGCCGTTGGAATTCAACCCATAACGCTCACTCGCCGATCATTCTGCTGCATGACTCCCTTGGTTGCGTAGCGCTTTGGCGAGACTTTCCCGCAACGCTCGCTCACCACTTGCGCCGTCCAGTCATCGCGTATGACCGCCTCGGCTTCGGTCAATCATCAGCGCGCAATGAGTTGCCTTCGATAAACTTTATCAGCGAAGAAGCGGAGGTTTACTTTCCTTCGCTTCGCAGCGGGTTGGGCCTCACCGACTTCGCGCTCTTCGGTCACAGCGTAGGCGGAGCAATGGCGCTCTTGATCGCCGCTTCCTCTGGCAATCATTGCGAAGCAGTTATTACCGAAGCGGCACAGCCCTACGTCGAACAACTCACCTTGTCTTCCATTCGAGCAGGCAAAGAGCAATTCAGTCAGCCTGAACAATTCAACCGATTGACGAAATATCACGGCGATAAATCGCAGTGGGTACTGGATGCCTGGACAGAGGTTTGGCTGTCACCTGAGTTCTGGTCGTGGAACCTCGACCCATACCTTGGTCTGGTGAGTTGCCCTGTGCTGGCGATTCACGGCGACTTGGATGAGTATGGTTCCGTAGCGTTTCCACACCGCATCACGAGCAGCGTAAATGGCCCGTCGGAGTTGGCAATCCTCAATCAATGCGGCCACGTACCCCACCGTGAGAGAAAAGAAGAGGTGCTGCGGCTTACTGCTTCATTCCTTGAGCGTCGGGCAAAATGACTTATGAAAGCTGTCATCTACGAAGCCTTTAATGCAGCACCACAACTTAAGAATGTCCCTGATCCAACGCCCGAAGCACATGGCGTAGTCGTCAAGGTTATGGCGACCGGTGTTTGCCGCAGCGACTGGCATGGCTGGGTCGGACACGACGCGGATATTCAACCTCCACACGTGCCTGGTCATGAATTGGCTGGTGTGGTCGCAGCCGTTGGCAAAGACGTAATCAAATGGAAGCTCGGAGAGCGCGTCACCGTTCCGTTCGTAGGTGGCTGTGGCGCTTGCCCGCAATGCGCATCAGGCAATCAGCAGGTTTGCGATCATCAGTTTCAACCGGGCTTCACGCACTGGGGATCGTTTGCCGAGTATGTGTCCATTCATCACGCCGATACGAATCTTGTGCGCCTACCTGAG
Source organism: Acidobacteriota bacterium (assembly GCA_016196035.1). Lineage (NCBI taxonomy): Bacteria > Pseudomonadati > Acidobacteriota > Acidobacteriota bacterium. The sequence goes on from JACPYM010000053.1 coordinate 103,833, forward strand.
AGACTCAGTTTTCCTGCGGCAGCGAGCCTGGGTTGCCGGTTTGTCACGTCCTTTCGCGCGGTCATAGATCAAGGCAGAACTTCCGCCGGACAATGGGTAGCTGTGCACGGCTGTGGTGGCGTGGGTTTATCGGCGATTATGATTGCCAACGCAATTGGCGCGAACGTCGTAGCAATAGACATTTCCGACGAAAAGCTCAGTCTGGCGAGCGCGTTGGGTGCAGTTGCCACTGTCAATGCCGCGCAAGTCGCCAATGTCGCCGAAGCTGTCATCGAAATTACCAACGGCGGCGCACACGTTTCGTTGGATGCGCTCGGACATCCCACGACGTGTTTCAATTCCATCAGCAATCTGCGCAAACGCGGCAAACACATTCAAGTCGGGCTGCTGCTGGCAGACCACAGCACGCCGGCCATTCCGATGAGCAAAGTCATCGCGCACGAATTGGAAATCCTCGGCAGCCACGGCATGCAAGCCCATCGTTACGACGCGCTCTTCGCAATGATCGAAGCCGGAAAGCTGAAGCCCGAAAAACTCATCGGCAGGACAATCACGTTGGAACAGGCGATTGCAGCGCTCGTGAAGATGGATAAGTTCGAGGGTGCGGGCGTCACCGTCGTGACAGAATTCTGAGGCGGAAAATTACGAACGCGAGTTTTACGGCGACGGGCGAACGCATGCGGCCCAAGCTCGGTCAGACGCAGCGGGCCACCGCCCGCCCTACGGGGCTTTTGTAAAGTCGTAATTCGGCCCATCTGCACAGCCCACTGATTCCCGATCCCCGATTCCTGATGGGCAAAAATGCTGAGAGTTTTACGAAACCAGGAATCAGGAATCGGGGATCAGGAATCAGAGTTGTGTCTTTCACGTCGCGTGCTCGCTGACTTTGCAAAAGCCCTAGCCCGTCCTGGCCGTGTAGCCCGCGCAAGTTCACACTATCAGCCTTCGCGTTTATACTGCCCACGCCGAAAGGAGTGCCAACCAATGGATAAACGGCTGTCCAAACGCCTGCGCACAGCAATTTATGCGAGAGGCGCTGGCTGGCTGAACAGCGTCGCGACTTGCCGGGCAGGCGCGGCTGGTTGCGCCTTATCAAACTTGCCGTGGTGGATTATGACAATCTGCTCTACCTCGGCGCTTACAATGCCTGAATACGGCTTTCCATCAGAAAATACATGAAACACCACACCCGCTCACGCCGCCGTTTTCTGCAAACCGGCGCACAGGCAACCGCCTTCGCCATCCTGTCGCCACATACACGCGCACACAGCGAAGCCGCCTTTCAAATCGAAGAGGCCACCGTCAACCAACTGCAAGACGCCCAGAACAGCGGCGCACAGTCGGCGCAGTTGCTGGTTGAAGCCTATCTGAACCGCATTGACGAATTGGACAAGCACGGCCCGGCCATCAATTCCGTCATCGAACTCAATCCCGACGCGCTCAGTATCGCCGACCAACTCGATGCCGAACGCAAAGCGGGCAAAGTGCGCGGCCCGCTGCACGGCATCCCCGTCCTGATCAAAGACAACATTGATACGCACGACCGGATGATGACGACGGCGGGTTCGCTGGCGCTGGAAGGTTCGATTGCGCCGCGCGACGCTTTCATCGTCGAACAGTTGCGCAAGGCGGGCGCGGTCATTCTGGGCAAGACGAATCTGAGTGAATGGGCGAACTTCCGTTCGTCCAAATCCATCAGCGGTTGGAGCGGACGCGGCGGGCAAACGCGCAACCCGTATGCGCTGGATCGCAATCCCTGCGGGTCGAGTTCGGGTTCGGGCGCGGCGGCGGCGGCGAATCTGTGTGCTGTGGCGGTGGGCACCGAAACCGACGGTTCGATTGTGTGCCCTTCAACCACAAACGGCTTGGTCGGCATCAAGCCTACGCTGGGGCTGGTCAGCCGGGCGGGCATCATTCCGATTGCGCATAGCCAGGATACGGCGGGGCCGATGGCGCGCACAGTGGCCGATGCGGCGGCGCTGTTGAATGCGTTGACCGGTGTTGATCCGCGCGATGCGTTGACGCGCACGAGTACGGGCAAAGCTGATCGTGATTACACGCGCTTTCTCGCGCCGCACGGGTTGACGGGGGCGCGGCTGGGCGTGGTGCGCAAGTCGTTCGGCTTTAACGAGCACGTGGACAAGCTGATGGAAGCGGCCATCGAGGTGATGCGCCAGAAAGGCGCGATCATCATTGATCCGGCTGACATCCCGACGGCGGGCAAGTTCGATGCTTCCGAATTCGAGGTGCTGCTCTATGAGTTCAAGGCCGATCTGAACGCCTACCTGAAAACGCTGGGGCCGAATGCGCCGGTCAAGACGATCAAGGACATCATCGCGTTCAACGAAAAGCACGCCGACCGCGAACTGAAATTCTTCGGCCAGGACACGATGCTCAAGGCGCAGGCGAAAGGCGATTTGCATTCGCCCGCTTACCGCAAGGCGCTCGCCAAAAATCATTTGCTGACGGGCGCGCAAGGCATTGACGCCGTGATGACCAAATACCGGCTGGACGCGCTGATTGCGCCGACGGGCGGGCCGGCGTGGACGGTGGATTACGCCAACGGCGATCATTTCACGGGCGGGTTTTCGTCGGCGTCGGCGGTGGCGGGTTATCCGCACATCACGGTGCCGGCGGGGTTTGTTTACGGCTTGCCCGTCGGCATCTCGTTCGCGGGCCGGGCGTGGAGCGAGCCAAAGCTCATCAGTCTGGCGTATGCGTTTGAGCAGGCGACGCTGCGCCGCAAGCCGCCGCAGTTTTTGGAGCATGCAGATTTGCGGGCGGGCCGGTTGTATTCCAGCGATTGTTGCCAAGTGAGCGGCAATCGTTGACAGTACGCTGCCACGCGCAGTGGTTTCGCACTTAACCCGCAGCAGTAATTTCCCAAATTGCCTATGACACGCCCAAAACTTCAGTTCATCGTGGTACTCGCCTTCTTTGGTTTGATGCTGACATATAGCGTGGTGGGTCTCTATTTGGACATCGTTCGCCCCGGCAGCGACGATGGCTGGCGGGGTTCGGGGACGAATGGCGTTTACCACATCACTGGGACTGACGCTGATAGCCCAGCTTATGGATTGTTGCGCCAAGGGGACCGGATTCTTGCCTTTAACGGCGTGAGCGTTGCCACCGATCCCAGCGGCTTGAGCATCGCCAGTCGCTTGCCGCCAGGGACGCGTTACACGATGACGGTGTTGCGCGACGGGCAGGAACTCACCGTCACGCTGCACACCATCCCACGCCGCCCGGCGTCGTTTCCGTGGAGCAGATTGATTCCGCCGCTGTTCTGGCTGACAGGGTTGTTCGTCTTTTTGCTCAAACCCGAAGACCGGCAGGCGCGCTTGCTGGCCCTGATGCTGGGCAGCTTCTCAGGCTTGCTTTCCGGGAACCTGAGCGTAGACAGCATACCCGGCTTGCTCGGATTAATGGTCGGACTCGCACGTATCGCCGGGCTGTGTTCAGTGCCGTTGCTTTTACACCTGTTTCTGGTTTTCCCAGCCGTCAATCCCTGGCTTGAGCGTTGGCCGAAGCTGATGCGCTGGTTGTATCTCCCCTTCTGCTTGATCGTCTTGCCAACCTTCGGCGTCGGCCGCCTGCCGGTGAAATGGAACCACTTTTTTTTCAGCTCAGGCGTGGTGCAGCGGGCAATGGAATACAAGCTGCCGCAAATCGCCATAACCTTGCTCAACATCTATTTGCTGGCGGCGCTCGTCTGCTTAATCTTGAGTTACCGCACGGCGGATATGGCAGCGCGGCGGCGTTTGCGCGTGGTGCTGGCGGGCAGTTTGCTCGGTTTCGGCAGCCTCTTGCTGATCGTGTTGATGGAAGCCACCAATACGCAGGAAAAGCTGAAAACGGTTTGGGAGTGGCTGCAAAATTCCACCTTGTTGACGTTACCGCTGGTACCGCTCAGTTTCGCTTACGCCATCGTGCGGCACCGCGTCATCCCGATCAGTTTGCTGTTGCGGCGCGGCGCGCGTTATTTGCTGGTGTCGCGCGGTTCGGTGTTGTTGGTGATGGGCGGCTTGTGCATCCTGCTTTTCTTCCTGCTGGAAAATCTGTTCCGCTTCTGGCGCCCGGCCAATGGGCGCGCCATCGGCGTCGTGTCGGCGTTCGTCGCCATCTTTTTCTGGCGCATCACCCAACGCCTGCACGAACGGTTCATCGCGCCCGCGATTGACCGGCGCTTCTTCCGCCAGGCGTATGACTCACAGCAAATCCTGACTGAGTTGGCCGAATCGTTGCGCACGACTACCGACATTGCGAGCCTGCTTGAATCCGTCGCTGACCGGTTGCAATCAGCGCTGCAAACAGCCAACGTCACGATCTTTCTGCGTGACGCAGCGAGCGGCGAATATCGCAACGCTTACATCTGTGAATACAGCCCCGCCACGGGCCGCGCCGTCCATTGCGCCGTGGGCAGCAAGCTGCCGTTCACGGCGGCGCGACCTGCGGAATTGACCACCACCCGCGCCGACAAAGAAAGCGACCCCAGCAGGCTGCCCCACTATGCCGCGACGCTCGCGCAACTGAATGAAACGGGCCAGCCGCTGGAACTGGATGGCGGCGAAACCGCCTTCGACCTGAACAACACCAGCGAGACCTCCGTTTTGACCGCCGCCGAACGCGCGACCTTGCTTGAGACCCAAGCGGCCTTGCTGTTGCCGCTCAAAACCAAAGACGACATGCCCGGCGTCATCGCGCTGGGTGCGCGGCTGGGCGATCTGCCGTTTTCCGGCGAAGACAAACGGCTGTTGCAATCAGTCGCGGCCTCGGCTTCGCTGGCGCTGGAAAACGCGCAACTCGTCGAACGCATGCTGGCCGATGCGCGCCGCCACCAGGAACTCGAAGCCGAAAATGAACAGCGCGCCAAAGAACTCGAAGAAGCCCGCCAGTTGCAACTCTCGATGTTGCCGCGCTCGATTCCGCAATTGCCCAACCTGGAAATCGCCGCCTTCATGCAAACGGCCACCGAGGTCGGCGGCGATTATTACGACTTTCACCTCAGCAGCGACGGCACGCTGACCATCGCCATCGGCGACGCCACCGGCCACGGCTTGAAAGCAGGCACGATGGTCACGGCGACCAAGAGCCTCTTCAACCATCTGGCCGCGCATACCGATGTCGTCACGACCATGCACGACGCCTCGCGCGCGTTGAAGCAGATGAATCTGCGTTCGCTGTTTATGGCGCTGACGCTGGTCAAGGTGCGCGGCGAACGCCTGCATTGCAGCGTGGCCGGGATGCCGCCCATCCTGATTTACCGCGCCGGCACCCAAGACATCGAAGAGCTTGCGTTGCGCGGCGCGCCGCTCGGCGGCATGACCCATTACAACTACCGCGAAGCCGAGATCGCGCTCGCCCCCAACGACGTGCTGCTGTTGATGAGCGATGGCCTGACCGAACGCTTCAATCCTGACGATGAGATGTTTGATTACGAGCGCACCAAAGCGGCCTTCATCCAACTGGCCCACGCCACGCCGCACGCTATCGCCGACGGATTATTGAAGGCCAGCGAAGTGTGGGCGCAGGGCCGTCCGCTGGACGACGATCTGACGCTGGTGGTGTTGAAACGCAAAGCCGATCAATAACCTGGGTACGCACCGCGGCTTTGCACAAACCGTCCTGAAAAAGGCGGGCGATTTGTGCGAATGAAATTTCTGCACAAATCGCTGACCCGTATCACAATGCAAAACAAGAGGGCCAAGCTAACCGATTTGTGCAATTCCAATTCGATTTATGCAAATTGAGCGGTTTGTGCAAAGCCACGCACCGCTTCCAGCGTGCGGGCTTGGTAGGCGACAGAACAAGCCGGAGGGCTACCTTTCAGCCTTCATCTATCTTACGCCAAGCCCGCACGCTGGAAGCGGTGCGTACCCAGGTTGCGCAACCCCCTTGCAAGTCAAGAAATCGCTTGACCATTTCCAACAGACAACGAGCCGCTCCTCGCAACAAACTTCCCCACCCCATTCCTTTTGCTGCGCAGCTTTCCCCAATCCCGCCTTTACCAGGCAAGCACGTTGGGGAATTCCTCGCCCCACGCTGTTGGCATCTGGGTTGCACTGAACGGGCAGGATTTCACTGCGGTGCCCGCTCATCGCCGATCAACTTCTCGAAGACCCAAGGAGGAATCGTATGCTGCGTAGAATGCTGACCCTCGCGCTGCTTGGTGGAGCGGCGCTGCTGCTCTTCTCTGCCCTGCCCACGGCCGGCCCCGCGCTGGCCGAACAAGGCGCCAAACCCGCCGCCAGGAAAAAGAGCGGTTCGGCTGTCGAAGGGCAAAAGCTGTTTATGAAATACTGCGCGTCCTGCCACGGCCAGGACGCCAAAGGCCACGGCCCCGTCGCGCCCAGCCTGAAAAAACAACCCGCCGACCTCACGCACATCGCGCTGGAGGATGGCAAATTCCCCAGCTACCGCGTCGAACAAACCATCGCGGGCGAACAGATGACCGATGTGCATGGCACGCGCGAAATGCCCGTCTGGGGCAGCATCCTGCGACGCAAGGGCGGCGAAGGGTTGATGAAGCTGGAGATTTATAACCTGACGCGCTATCTCGAAACGATTCAGCAAAAGTAAAGGGATTCAAAGCTGATCCAGCCTGCGCGTGAAACCATTTTAGGGCTTACGCAAAAGAGCATGGAGTTCAGGCTTCGGCCTGTGTTCGTTCTTTCCAACACAGGCCGAAGCCTGAACTCCATGCTCTTTTGCAACTGCCTTACCCAACAGCCAGAAAGTTTCCAGCGATTCTTCGCGGTCTCTTCATGTGGCTTCGTGGGCAATTCCGTCTAGTTCCCCGAGCCGTTCCCAGCCGCAGGCAAGGCCTGCTTATGGTAATTCGGGAACGCCGGATGCACCGGGCGTTTGACCGGATTCTTCTTCAACGCTTCAAGCGCCAGTTGCACAGCTTTTTCAAGCTGTACGTCCACGCCTTTGCGCCAGGCGGCGGGGTCTAGGTCAATGTCCACGTCGGGTTCGGTGCCGTGGTTCTCGACTTCCCATTGGCCTTCGGGCGTATAAAACCCGAAGTGCGGCGCGGTGACATAACCGCCATCCACCAACGTGGGATAGCCGCCGACGCCGACCAGGCCGCCCCAAGTGCGTTTGCCGATGACCGGGCCGATCTTTTTGCGTTTGAACATCCAGGGCAACAGGTCGCCGCCCGAACCGGAGTATTCATTCGCGAGCATCACTTTCGGCCCCGGCATGACGCCAAACGGAGTGGTCGCTTCCATGCCTTCGCGCACGGCCCAATAGCTCATCACGGGCTTGGCGAGATGATCCACGATGTAATCAGCCGCGCTGCCGCCGCTGTTGAAACGTTCGTCAATCACCGCGCCCTCTTTGTCGAGTTGCGCGAAGTAGTAACGATTGAAATTCGTAAAGCCGCCCTGCGCCGTGTCGGGCAGATAAACATAAGCCAGCTTGACGCCGGAGAGGTCAGTCACCTTGCGGCGATTGGCTTCGATCCAATCGTAGTTGCGCAACGCGCCTTCGCTGCCAACGGGGACAACGGTGACGTCACGCGCGCCGGTGCCGTCGGGGTTGGGGCCGACTTTGATGACGACCTGTTTGCCGGACGTGCCTTCGAACCATTGGTAGATGTTGTCTGTCGCGATCAGATTGCGGCCTTTGACGGCCAGCAGGTATTCGCCCGCGACGACGTTGATGCCCGGTTGCGTGAGCGGCGCGCGCAATTGCGGGTTCCAGTTCTCGCCGTTGTAAACCTTGGCGATGCGATAGCGGCCGTTTTCGAGTTTGTAATCCGCGCCCAGCAAGCCGCCCGGCACGAAGCTGGGATTGGGAATATCGCCCGGCGCTTGCACGCGCAAGTGGCCGACCGACATCTCGCCGTACATTTCCTGGAACAGATAGTTCAAGTCGTTGCGATGACCTAGGCCGCTCAGGTAAGGCTCGTATTTCTTGACCGTCGCGGCCAAATCCATGCCGTGCAGATTGGGGTCGTAAAAGAAGTCGCGTTCGATGCGGGCGACCTCTTTGTACATCTGATTCCACTCGGCCTGGGGATCAACGTGGACTTCCATGTCTTCGAGCTTGATGCGCCCGTCGCCCGGTTTGGGCGGCGCGGCGGCAGCGGTGATGAACATGGATTGGCCCTGGCGATAGAGCACCTTTTCGCCATTGGCCGAAACGATGAAGCCCTGCGCGGCATCGAGGAACTTATCGAGTTTGCGCTTTTCCAGATCGAACTTGTGCACCGTCATGCCGAACGGTTGGCCTGGCGCGGGCGGGCCTGTGGGCATTTCAACGACGAACAGCGTGTTGGCTTTGCCCACGGCGAGGTCAGCGTAATTGCGCGCCGGAATCGGCAACGCAATGATGCGCTGGCCGATGCCGTCGAAATCAATTTTGACTGGATCAGGCTCTTTCTTGGCACCCGGTTTTGCAGCGCCATTCGCGGCCACGTCGGCTTTCTTTTCGCCTTCCGCCGGTTTGTCAGCGGGTTTGGCGTCATCCTTTTTCTCGGCAGGCTTCGGCTCGTCTTTCTTCTCGTCAGCAACTTTCTCTTCATCGCTTTCAGGCGCGAGCGGCGAAGGGTCAGTCTTCTTCAACACCGCAGCATAGATGCTGCGCGTTGAACGGATCTGAGAACCTGACATATCCAGCCCGCCGTTGGTTGGGCCGATGTCGGTGCTGGCCGTGAAGTAAAGATACTTGCCGCTCTTGTCGAAGCGCGCCGAGAGCGCATCGCTCATGCCGTCGGTGACTTGCGAAATCTTCTGGTCATCCAGCGCATAGACGAACACGGTATGCGTCCACGATTTGATCATCTTCGTATACGCAATCCATTTGCTGTCGGGCGACCAGTCGGGATCAATGTTGCCCGCGTCCGACAGCGATTGATCCACTTTGACAGGCTGGCCTTTCTCGATGTCTACGTACCAAAGATTGAGCCGTTTGTCGGTGAACGCGATCTTCTTGCTGTCGGGCGACCAGCGCGGCGAGTAGTAAAACGTGGGTTCGAGTTTGATCTTTTTGATGTCGCCCACGCCGCCCCCACCTTTTTGATCGCGCAGGTGCAATTCATATTCGCCGGATTCGTCCGAAAAATAGGCAATCCATTTGCCGTCCGGCGACCAGGCCGGATCGCGTTCGGCGGACGCGGGCGCATTGGTCAGATTGCGGGCATCGCCTTTTTCGGCGGGCACGGTCAGGATTTCGCCGCGCGCTTCAAACACCGCGCGGGCACCGGTCGGTGATAGCGCTGCGTTGGCAATGCGTGGCGCGACCTTTTCATACTTGGCGCGCACACCCGGCAGATCGCCGTTGAGCGTGATGTTCACCGGCTTCGACTTGTTTGATTTCAGATCGAAGATATTGAGCGCGCCGAACTGCTCATACACGATGGCGTCGTTGCCGGTGCCGAGCGCCGCAGACTTGATGTCCAGCCCGCTGTTCGGCAAAGCCAGCGCGACCCGCTTGGTTTTCAAATCGTAGTTGAACAACGTCACTGGCCCATTGCGGTCGGACAGGAAATAGACTTTGCCGGCATTCTCGCCCGCTGGCCACATCGCGTTGAAGTCATTGGAATCGGTGCGCGGGATGCGTTCGACGCTGGAATCGCTGAGATTGGCAATCCAGATGGGCGTCGCCATGCCGCCGCGATAGCGCTTCCACATCGCAAAGGCGCGCTGGATCGGTTCGTAGGCCAGCCGCGAACCATCCGGCGAATAGGCCCCCGCGTGCGCCATCGGCAACGGAACCTCCTGCGGCAACCCGCCATCCAGCGCCAGCGTGAAGAGCTTTTCGTAGCGCCGCGATACGCTGGTGCGGCCCGATACGAACAGCACGCTCTTGCCATCCGGCGTCCAACCCGCCACGCGGTCTGCATCGGGGTGATAGGTCAGCCGCTGCGGCACGCCGCCGGTCGCGGGGATGAGGTATACATCCACGTTGCCGTCGTATTGCCCGGTGAAGGCGACCTTCGTTCCATCGGGCGAAAAGAGCGGATCAAACTCCGCGCCGACACCCGTGGTCAGGCGTGACGCTTCGCCGCCGTCACGATTGACGATCCAGAGATCACCCGCATAAACAAAGACGATCTGCGTCTTGTTCATCGTCGGGTTGCGCAACAGCAATTTGCCCGTTTGCGGCCAAACGGTTGTGCTGGCGAGTAGTGTGAGTGTCAGGGTCAAAAGGAGTTTCTTCATTGCATTCCTCTCTTCTTCCAAAAGTTCGTCAACAAACGCATATCCCGGCGCATCATTTCGTCCAATCTTCAATGACGAGTCCGGGAACGCGCTCAAAATCCACCATGTTACGAGTCACTAAAATGCCATTGACTGAAAGCGTGATGGCGGCGATGGAAAGGTCATTCGTTTTGACGCGCACTTTTTGAGCGCGCAATTGGTTGAATATCGTGGCCGCGACATCATCGAACGGCAGACAAATCATGCCACGATAAAAATTGCTGATCCCACTGGATTTTGTGGGTAAGCTCGGTCATTGAAAAAGAAACGGATGATTGCGTTGTAGCGGGTTATCCTTTTGGGTGACGAAACTCGAAAGGAGTCCCAAGCGCAACCATC